>CAZBNI010000138.1:0-2795 GCA_964493105.1 uncultured Gammaproteobacteria bacterium | reverse complement strand
AAGAATATTTGGGAAGGTGGAAAGAGCTTTTAAAAAACAATGATAATCCGACAGTAATGCTTGCAACGGTTATTAAGGAGCGCAGAGATATTGTATTGCAACAGCAGCGATTAATTAAGGAACTGAAGTTAACGCCATATCTAAGGCAGTTAATTACGGTGGCGCAACGGATGGTGTTCATCAAAGATTTCCGCAAGGATGCGCTGTACCACGGTATGTATTGCTATGAACCATTGTTCAAAGAAGTTGGCAGGCGTTTGGGTTTATCGATAGAACAGATGTGGGCCATGAATGCGTGGGAAATCCCTGAAGCATTAAAGAAAGGTACGATTGACAGTAATGAACTGAATGCTCGTTTAAAGTTGGCAGTTGCATATGCGGATCGAAAAAAGTATGTTGTGTATACCGGCGAAAAAGCAAAAGTCTTTCTGAAAAAAATAACGTTTGAAAAAGTGACCCATGAGTACGTCGAAGAATTGACAGGAACACCCGCGTGCCCTGGAGTTGTAATCGGTACGGTGCGCATTATTAATATTCCCCAGCAGATGAAAAAGATGAATAAAGGTGATGTTATGGTTGCACATAATACTAATCCAAACCTGATACCCGCCATGAAAAAAGCAGTTGCCTTGATTTCAGAATCAGGTGGGCTGACATGCCATACCGCGATTGTCGCCCGAGAACTGCGTACACCGTGCGTTGTCGGCGTCAAAGGCGCGGATAAAATTTTGAAAGATGGAGATCGGGTAGAGGTCAACGCGACAAGGGGAGTTGTTAGAAAAAGATAGTATTTGAATTAATAATTCCATGGCAGAAAATAAAATAAAACACCTGGATGACCCCGACCCATGGATGCTGGCAGAAGACATTCCGGATATGGATGTTTTTTTTGCGCAGATATGGCAATCGTGTTTTGTAAATGAATTTTGTTCACCAAATGGCAGGGCATATAAGAAACTATTAAATATCCAGCGCGGCAGCCATCTGTGGTTTTATTTTGGCGAGCAGGATTCAAACAGCGTCGGCGAGCACATTGCTAAAAGGATTGTTTATGCGCCAGCATTTGCTCATCGCGTTAATTCGCAAATTATTGTATGGGCAGATCGTTTACGAGCATTTGCCAATACAGTGCCCGATACTCGCCTCTCGCAGTTATCAAACAAGAAGTTGTGGTCTTGGTATCGCGACCACGACCAGGTACATACCCAATACTACCAATGGTGTTGGATACCGGTTGGTGCGGACATGTTTCATGACAATTTGACTAATCGTTTAAAAAACTATTTACGGACCAAGGTAAAAGAGGACGCGATTAATGAATGCCTTGTTACACTGACACAGCCGCGAAAAAAATCCTTGATTCAGGTAGAACAGGAAGATTTTCTCAAACTTGCAGCAATAATTTATAAGCACGTTGGGCAAAAGAAGATTTTTCGTTCGCTTTATAAAACATTCCAGACGCAAAAGGCAATACCGTTCGGACTCAAAACGCACACGCCGGAATATGAGCAGGCACTCGAAGAGCGGGCAAGTTCCATTAAGAATCATATAAGTCATACTATTATCAGGCGAATCGAGAAGCATTATCAGGCCTATTTTTATATTCCGTTCATGTGGGTTGGAAAAGAGGGCGTGCATACGTACGATTATTATCTCAAAGAATTGGTGAAGTTAATCGGCACGGGCGTGAATCCCGCTAAAGAGTTGCGCAGCATAAAAATGGAATTCCAATTGCAGCAGTTAAAAAAACAGCGGTTGATGAAGCGGCTGAGTATTGAATCAAAATGGCGGGCCGTGTTCAACGAGTGGGGCGATTTTATGGTGACGAAAATTTACCGCCGCTATGCGCAAATTTATGCTCTCTACCGGATGCAGCCTATTCTTGAGGAGATTGTGAAGCGCATTGGCCTTTCAATGCATGAGGTGCGGTTTATGCTCAAAAAGGAGATTCGAGCGGCGTTAGTGCAAAAAAAGATTAATAAAAAGTCAATCAAAGACCGAACACGGTTGGCGGTCTATTATTTTGAAAAAGGAGTTGAAAAAGCATATGTTGGCAAGCAAGCGCAGGCGTTGGTAAAAAAAGCAGAAAAGCAGGTTCAACACAAAGCAACTGAAATAACAGGACAGGTTGGATGCGTTGGCAAAGCAGTCGGCACCGTCCGCATCATTACTCGACCAAAAGATATGCCCAAAATGCATCGCGGGGACATTCTTGTTTCAATCGCAACTGATCCAGATATCGTGCCTGCTATGAAAAAGGCAGCAGCGATTGTTACGGATCAGGGAGGCGTTACGTCGCACGCGGCTATTGTCGCGCGTGAATTAAAAATTCCGTGTTTGATTGGAACAAAAATTGCCACAAAGGTATTCAAAGATGGTGATCGGGTAGAGGTAGACGCGACAAAAGGGATAGTAAAGAAATTATGAAAAAAGGTAGAATTAAATTGATATTGTGGGATTTTAATGGGGTAACTGTGGTTGGCGACCATAAAGGCGCGTCTAAGCATTTTGGAAAAAAATTCCATACCTCGTGGAAAAAGGTGTACGATATTTTGTATAAAAATATTTTAATCAGCTTGCCCTGAATAAAATCAACGAGCGTACGGCGTGGGCTAAGCCGATTCAGGAATTGGGCTGGGATCTAGACTGGCGCATTATGCGGAAGTGGCATTTGGATCAGCAATGCGTGAGGAAGACCGTTGTTGATTATATTCAGCAACTGCCTGCGCCGGAGTATCGTTGTATTTTGTTTACCGAGAATTACGCGCCTTGGCTTGCATATCATGAAAAAAATT
>CAZBNI010000137.1:0-2801 GCA_964493105.1 uncultured Gammaproteobacteria bacterium | reverse complement strand
TGAGATTTTCTGGGCAAGCTTGTCAGACCAGCTCAATTTCTCCTCAAATACTTTCTTTGCTTTTTGTCGTGGCATATGCTTATTTTTTAAGTTTAATAAATAGTATCTAATACTATTTTACCCCTTTTGCCATTTTGATAAAAGACGCATGAAGACCATGCCCAGTCATCGGCATTTTCACACAGTTTAGCGCGGACGGGATTCTGGTGCATATAATCAAGCTTTTGCTGTAACTTTTTGTTCGAATAAATATTGAAGTTGTAAAACGATGGTTGCCAGATTTTTAAAACACGTTTTTTACCCGGGGTAGCCAAGGCCTTTGTGCCTTGGCTGTTTGTCGAGGCAGAAACGCCTCGACTACCCAATATATGACGTGATAAATTCTGGGCAGACAAACCCTTAATCCCATGCATCACTTTAGATATCGTCAATCCTTTTTGCTCCTCCACATCCCACCATACAATTAAATGCAGATGGTCCGGCATTATTACATAACCTATCAATTTAAAACCTAATTCATTCCTGTAAAAATTAATGTCTTTCAATAATATTTCACAACACGTTTCATCTTTAAATAACGGTTTATTTTGAAACGTCTTGGTTGTTACAAAGTGCGCATAGCTAGCTTCGTTGAATCTTGGCAATTTCATTTTTTCTATGCTACTTTTTTATATTCTTTCTTAAATAATCTACGAAAAATCAAAACAGCAAATATACCCCCTAAAATAAAAATTAGTAAATCAAATGAAAATCCAAATGCTTTAAATTTAAATACCGGGGTGCACGGACCACCTAAAATTTCCGTATCCACCATTTGATTACATCCTTCTAAATTAATTGGCACTGTCTCCGAAATAGCAAATGGTAAATTATTAAAATTAAAAAGTACTAAGAGTCCAAACGTCAACGCTCCAATAATAAAACCTGGAAATAAAAATTTAATTAAAAAATGTTTCACACTATTTCTTAATTATTAATACATAAGCACTTCGTACTAACTTATAACAACCAACTACTCACCGCTAACTACCTACTTCTTTTCCTTATAATACTTTCTTTCCTTTAACTTCTCCGGCAGATATTCTTGACATCCCTCTTTCTCATCATAATCGTGTGAGTATTTATAATCTTTCCCGTAATTAAAATCTTTCATTAGATCAGTAACGGCATTGCGTAAATGTAATGGAACCGGCTCGTTCATGGTTTCTTTAACGTCTTTCTTAGCATTTAATAATCCAACGTATGCTGAATTATCTTTCGGCGCTTTCGCCAAGTATACCACTCCATAGGCTAAATTGATTTGACATTCGGGATAGCCAATCAATCGAACGGCATTAAAAACATCAATCGCTACGTGCAGTGCATTAGGATCAGCCATCCCCACATCTTCTGAAGCGAACACCACCATCCGCCGTGCAATAAACTCCGGTGACTCTCCGGCCTCAACCATTCTATTGAGCCAATAAAGCGCGCCATCTGGATTTGACCCGCGCATGGATTTTATAAAAGCGGAGATAACATTATAGTGTTCTTCGCCTTTTTTATCATATTGAAGGGCCTTGTGCTGAAGCGCATCCTCGACCGTTTTTAGGCTAATATGCTTTATACCCCCTGAGTCGGATTTAGTCACCTTAGAGGCTATTTCTAGCGCATTTAGGGCCGTTCTGGCGTCCCCATTTGAGGCCTGAATAAGCGTATCAAGGGCTTTTGGAGCTAGCTTAATCTTGTGCTTTCCAAGGCCTGTTTTGTCGTCCAAAAGGGCCCTTTTTATGATTCTTGATAATTCGGGCACACCATGGCGTTGCATCACAAAAACTCGTGATCTGGACAATAATGGCGCTATTACTTCAAACGATGGATTCTCTGTTGTCGCGCCGATTAAGGTGATAATCCCCTTTTCCACCACTGGCAAAAACGCATCCTGCTGTGTTTTATTCCAACGGTGAATTTCATCTACAAATAATATCGTTCGTTTGTTATGGAGTTTGCGTCGCTCAGTTGCTTCATTCGCGACCTTTCTCAAATCGTTAATACCAGCCGTAACCGCGCTCATGCTTTCATAGTGCGACTTTGTCATGTTAGCAACAATATGTGCCAATGTAGTTTTGCCTGATCCTGGTGGTCCCCAAAAAATAATTGAAAACACCTCGTCGTTTTCAATAGCCCGGCGCAAAATTTTACCTTTACCAATAATATCCTCTTGACCCACAAAATCCTCTAGCTTCTCCGGGCGAACTCGATCAGCCAAAGGAGCCGATTGTTGTAAATCTTTATCCAGTCGGGTATCGAATAAATCTTTTTTTTGTTTTTTAGAAATAGGCATATTTTTTTCCTTGTTTCCGTGCCATCATAGAATGATATTTGGAATGAAAACCATGACATACGTCGTCCTTGGAAATTCCCAAAGAGATTAAAATTCCATCCACTTTCTTTCTATTCTTCAAGGTATCTTTGCCTTGTAGTTCCACTTCAATAAAATTACCAAGTCCTTTTACTTTATCAAGTACAATTTCCAGCTCACGCTTCCTATACACCAAGCGTTGCTTATCAACCGTATATTCCTCCTTGGCGTGCATCTCTTTTAAAATACGCTTCATTGTTTTTAGATCTCCAACCTGTACCTCAATTTCTTCTGCGGCGTAAGTATTTTTTGGAAGATGAAATTCAAAACGAGTGGTGTGATTCAGTTTGTCATGTCGGATGCGCATCACCTTTCCCTTTTTCTTATTCATTGGCCTTTTATATAATGAATAATAAATATCAACTTGGTGTTTTTTTCCAACATATTCGGCACCAATTTT
>CAZBNI010000136.1:0-2820 GCA_964493105.1 uncultured Gammaproteobacteria bacterium | reverse complement strand
TGATTCGGTATCTCAGCATTATTTTCGACCAATCGCTCAATGTGTGATTGCTCGTTCATATAATTGACTTATTAATATATTTAAAATAATGCGAGCGTAAAAATCATTAGCATAAATACTATGATTATTCCGATCGCTATAATACATCCCTTTTTTATTCGCCCAATGAACGTTCGTGCTTTTTTGATCGTTGATTGTACTGATGATAACTGAGTCCTTCTGCTATTTGTCTTACGAATATCTTGGCGTTGTTTCTTTAACGTTGAAGCCCAATGTTCTTGCTTCTCTAAAACGTCCTTTTTGTCGGTAGAATCCCCATTTTTCATTCTAATAATTAATGAACTATTATAGTACTATTGTACTGTACTTTACGGAAAATTTCAATACATTAAAAAGGGGGAACACCGCTTTGGCTCCCTTTGTAAATGTGTTTATCTGCAATTTTCGTCTTTACTTAAATATACTTCCAGGGATTGACTCGAATGATTGACCCATTGATCCAGCTCTTTGAGAGATGCATCCCTCCTACATAAGACAAGGAAAAGCCTATTAACATGTGTAGGCAACATTGAGTCGAAATTAATAACGCGCTTTACTTCCTCGTTTACTGAATCGGCGATGAGCGGCACCTCGGTTATTTGTATTTCTTCTGATGTTGCACCTAGAACTTTTGGTTCATGTAAAATATTCGCTACTTGATTTGTTTCGGTTTGTGATTGTACAATACTGGTATAGTGCCATAAAAAGCCACCACCACCGAGTCCAATCAGAGCGATTATAAATAAAGCGGTTATCTCTAGCGTGCTTGTTCGATTCATATGCAATTTGTAATCAATCAACTATAATGTATGTGATGCATTTGTCAAGCCAATCCCTACTCCGTCGTTGGCTGTGTTCTATTTGTATCCTCTTCGGTCATAACATCGCTTTCCTCTTCTTCAACAAGCTCATCCGGGATATAGGTTGTTAAATTATTATTCTCGCATGTTTCTGACAAATCCAGCACTAGACCACATTCTGATTTCCATTCGTATCCCCCAACTGCTACGATTACAGATTTTAGCGCAAGCTGGTCTATAACCCATTGGTCAATATCAATAAATCGAATTAATATATGCGCAACTTTAACTTGTTCAACAGTACCTACTCCATTTTTTGTGACTTCCAACGCCTTAATAATATGAAAGCCATACGTAGTTTCAACCAAATCCGATGTTTCTCCCTCTGCTAATGAAAAGGCGACGTCTTCAAATTCTTGAACTGTTTCGCCTTTTTTAATAAAGCCAATATCGCCCCCAGATGAAGCATTTCCATCTTGACTATACTCATCTGCTAATGATTCGAAAGTTTGCTCTTCCGACTGCACTTTTTGAAGTATAGCATCTGCTTTTTGCCGTGCTAGTGACCTTATTGTTTCATCTGCAACGAGTAATGCTTCAAGTTTTTTTCTGACCAGATAGGGCTTTAGAACCTGTGTTTTAAACGTTTCCGCACTCCAGCTATAAAGAGACTGCAACTGTTCAAGTGCAGCATATTCCCCTCCTGCTTCTTCCACAAAAGTATTATATTCATTGTCGATTTCTTCCTCAGTAACATCAACGTCAAGAGACGTGGCCCGATCTTCCATGAACGTTCTTTTTATCAATGTTGAAAGCACTGTTTTTTCAATAATCTCACGACTGGGTGCTGAGGTAGTTGTTGTTTGTTTACTATAAAAACCTATAAGTGAATTTACCTCCTTTTGAAAATTTTCATTCATTATAAGAGTTCCATCAACAACAGCGGCAACCTCAGTTGGAAGGTCGTCCTGAGCCTCGGTAACTGAATCCGCGGCGCCACTTGCATTGGTATTACCAATGTCAGTCGTGGAATTGCTGTTACTATTATCTTCATCATCGTTTGAATGATCAATCAGCCAATAAGCAGTCATTCCGCCGATCAGTGTTAGTATTAACGATAGTATTATGATAGCCGTGATTTTTTCCCTTGTGCGATTAACCTCTTTTACTGGCGATCTATTTACTACAAAAGCTCTAGTTGCCTGTTCAAGACTCCACCCACTATCTACGAGTTCCTTGATAATTACTTCTTTTTTCGCTCCTTCAGCTTTTCTGCGGCGAATATGTTTTTTTATTTCATTGTCCATACCTCAGGTAAAGCAAATAATGTGATAAATATATTGTACAATTCATAGTTATTCTAAGCAACTCTCAATCTCCATCAGACTATTTATTCTTCGCAAATTCGTAAACAAACACATGTGCCTGAATCTGAATTGTTCTTTCTAGTACAACTCGAAACAAAGCACGGATCATCGCCGCACTCTCCTGCACAGTCTACTGTTTCCAAACACGTAGTACCTGTTAGACCCGGTATAATTGTGGTTTGAATTTTTTGTTGATTACTATAATTTACCGAACCTGACGTTTCGTTATTACTTTGAGTATTGAATATTAAAATCGTTCCGAGCACGATGATTACAAAAAGTATAATGATTGTGGGTATTGATATCTTTTTATTCATAAATATTTTTATAATAGTATAATGTGAGAATTATTGGTCGCAAAGTTTCATTTAGATTAAAAAAATAATAATAAGAGAATCTCTCTATCGTTAGTATTACTAATTTTCAGAAAATAAGCAATTATTACCGTAAACAAAAGCACCCTCATGTATTAGGGTGAGCGGGTGTTATTGTTTTGCTTTTGCAAAATATGACGAGCATAGAGGGATTTGGCACATCCTCCCTCTCCGCTATAAAGTGACTGTGGAATTATTACGTGATATCGTTTTTTTTATCCACTCCAACGGATATTAGGC
>CAZBNI010000135.1:0-2827 GCA_964493105.1 uncultured Gammaproteobacteria bacterium | reverse complement strand
TCGGAGCGTGTCATTATTACAGAGCTTTTGCCGTCATGCTCGCCAAGCGATAAAGAGTGCGAATTTATTGAGGTTTTTAACGCTGGAAACGATTCTGTTAGCCTCGAAGGATGGCAATTAACCGATCTAAAGACGCACTATATGTTCCCGTTTGATTCAGTAATACAGCCTTCTGGATATTTCGTTATTGAGCGGAGCACAAGTAAAGTTACGCTGAATAACAGCAGCGACCTTGTATATTTAATTGATCCAAAAGGAGTTATTATCAATGGTGTTGAGTATGAAAAATCTAAGAAGGATATGTCTTTCTCATTTGATTTTGAAACTGACAAATGGCACTGGACTGAAAGCCCGACACCGGGAACAGAAAATGAGATTATCCAAGAGGAAGCAGAGGATTTTGAAAATTCAGACGTTGGTATTACTGCCGAGCAAACGGTTGGGCCGGTCGATGTTGCGATTGCTGATATCTCAGAAGCAATGATGGATCAGCTCGTTCGGGTACATGGTGAAGTAGAAAGTGTGAAGAGCACCGGTATTTATATCATGGATGAGCTTGGCAACACGATTCGTATTTACATTCAAAAAAAGACTGGCATATCAAAGCCTGATGTAGAACCTGGAGACTACATGGAAGTAGTCGGTGTCGTTAGTAAAACATCTGTTGGCCTGCGAATATTGCCACGGACTGTTGATGATATTGTTATTCGGAAGCAGAGCGAAAGCGAGGAACGGGTCGGAGAAGTACTGGGCGCATCGATTGAAAAACAAACCATTGAGTTTCCAGATAATAATAAAGCAGCGCAAGTCAAGCAGTATCTTTATATTACGATCGGAGCACTTGTTGTTGTATTTGGTGGTGTGTTGGTTAAAATATATCTCAAAAAGAAACAGGAGAAAGAGATATAAAAATAAGGTCGTAACGCGTGGGCGAACCGACCTTTGGGAAACAGGCGATAGGCATTATGGAAGGGTTATTCAATCGTGAATCGAAAAATTATTAGAATACCTCCCCCTCTCCACCCACACCTGGTTATGAGTACACCATGCCGCACTCTCCTCCTTAATAAAGGAGGGGAAGAGCGGAACATGGTACGTTAAAAAAGATATCGTTTGTAGAGGGGGATGTGGTGGTTTAGTAGTGCTAATTGTATGAATAGTGGTGCATCGTTAACCTGAATATTCAGTCCTACCTAACAGGGTTAAGGGCTACTCTTTGAAACAGGCTGTTTTTAGCCTATACTATATGTAATGAACATGAGAATTGTAATGCTTGTCATGATAATGCCGGTTGCGGCTGTTCTTTTTGCGGGTCATTGGTTTTTGTATTATTCATGGGATTATTTTTTCCAGATTGAGAGCTGCGCTGTTTCTGAAACACTTATTGTTATTTTAAGTGTATTGGGAGTTAGTTTTTTGGTAACGCTTTTTTTGGTTCATTGGCATGAGAATTTTATTACCTCATGGCTGTATTTGTTATCAGCAGCATGGACCGGTATTGCATGGAATTTGACGTTGGCTACGGTTCTTACATGGTTTGTTGACTGGGCTGCGCGTTTTACCACTGTTGATATTCATATTGCAATAATCGCTTTTATCATGTACGGCGTTGCGTTGGCGTATTCAGGCTATGGAATTTGGAATGCCCAGTTTCCGCGGATTAAACGAATTCGAATTGGTATACGCAATTTACCAGCAGCGTGGCAGGGACGAAAAGCAGTATTACTCACTGATATCCATCTTGGCGCCATACATCATATTCGGTTTGCACGGCGGGTAGTTACGATAGCGCAAAAGCTTTCGCCTGATCTGCTGTTGGTTGGCGGTGATATTTACGACGGTGCCGGTAAAGAGCTTGGTCTTTTGGCAACGCCCTTTAAAGATTTGAAGCCGCCTTTTGGTATGTATGGCGTGATTGGAAATCACGAAACCTATATTAATACTGAACAGGCACTGAAGGCAATTAAAGAAACCGGTATTCAGTTGCTACGAAATGAGCAGGTTGATATTAAGGGCATGCAGTTTGTCGGTGTTGATTATCATAAGCCCAATGAAAAGCGTGATATTTCAAAAGCACTTGATTTGATTGGCGAGAATAAACCGACCATCGTGATATATCATGAGCCGGTCGTGAAAGTAGTAGATGCAATGCGCGCAGCCGGAGCTGACGTAGTGCTTGCCGGTCATACGCACCAAGGCCAGATGTGGCCGTTTGGGTTCGTTACCAAGGCGATTTTCAAAAATTATGATTGTGGGCTGTATGTTGACGATGATTTTTCACAATACACGTCCACTGGCGTTGGTACTTGGGGGCCTCCATTACGCACCGGCAATAGACCGGAAATAGTTGAAATAATATTTGAATAAAAAGTCTAACGACCTGACCCGTTTTTTTTACCACCGCACGAGGAGTTTACCAATGAGGAATATGGTCGGCAGAGCATTGAACTCATGGATTATATTTTTTCATTATAGACAGTGGGACATGCTATTGATATACTAGGGGCATGTACAATCCACTTATGTTTTTGGATTGTATACGTCGTCTAATCTAAACGGAGGTTTGTAGATGATGACGAAGAAGTTGTTTTCAGTGGTTTTTGCCTAGAGCCCATTTCCGGGACGATGGTGATGCAAGTTGATATGTAACTATATCACGCCACCACAAGGAACGGGTACTGCACTTTCTGCGGTGCCCGTATTTTTTTATCTTAGTAAAAAAGTACCGCAACCATTGACAAAGTGTGAGTTGTCCGATACATTAAACTGTTCACTTTTGCTCTTCGAAAACAATAATTGGAAATAAGAAAGGTGGTCAGTTATGGCT
>CAZBNI010000134.1:0-2885 GCA_964493105.1 uncultured Gammaproteobacteria bacterium | reverse complement strand
CTCCTCAAGCTCTGCCTCAAGGGCTTCCTTTAAGGTTTGCTGAACAAGCTCCTTGATAGTGGCCTGCACTTCTTCGGGCTGAGGTGCTTTCCTAACCTTTGTCATGGTGTCCACCCTCCTTCTGGTGTATTGGTACATTACTATTTACACAGTTGGGTGGACACTCCTACACCGGACAACTTTTAGACGAACTTTTAGACGTAATGTTAATCTACTATATTGGGACTTTTTACCATATTATAAGCATTCTCAATATCATCAAACGTAACAAGACTATCAACATACGCAGTCATACGATCGAGTACTTTTTGATCTGTGAAATCTAGTGGCAAATTATCTCGTGTTGTTACTTTTTGATTTTTGTCCATAAAATTAATTCACACTTTTTATAAATATACCTTTTTTAGAAATAACTATTTATTAACCGCTACTCAATTACATCATTTGGTGATGCACTACGTCTCTCCAGTATTTGTTTAAGATCTGCAAACGGATCCCCGTCTTTTTGGGCAGAACCAAAGTCCTTTATCCATGTGATTATTTCCTTAATGTTCCTTCCTTCTTCAGTTTTTTTTGACTGAGGAATATCTTCGGCTATTTTTAACAGTTCATTAAAATTATCACCGCTTGTCAGGTTAATCGCAATATTTGGATTAAATCTGGAACGCTTAAGCAAACTTTCAAATTTATCCCAATTCTCCTTTACAAAAGCAAGGGCAAATGGACTATTTTTATATTTACGATCTCCTGTTTTATGAAAATTATTTGCCCGCTCCTGACGCGTATCTCCGATAGGCGTTTCAGCCCCCCATCCTAGACGGTTAACACGACGCATAAACACTTCAAAATCCTGCTTCCGCACTTCCGCCATTACTTCAAATAAACGATCATTTTCTTTTTGCCAATACTGTTTCCCATCCTTAACACCAACAGCGCGAGCTAATCCCCAATGTCCAACCTTTTCTGCTTGGTAAGATACAAGATTAGCGACATTCAGCGCCTGTTCCTCCGACATACCCATACCCTCTTCTTCAATTTTGATTCCATGCTCCTCTTCAAATTCTTTCAGTCGCTTTTTACTCAACCCCTTTTTTCCAACAAACTCATTCATGATAAATGATTTCATGCCTTTTGCATCACTACTATCACCAGCCATGTTTTGAAATTCATTATCATTTGCGTACTCGGCGGCTTTCAGATACGCCGCGGAAGCTCTGATTAGATCACCATGTTTTTTCGCGTCTTCATAAATACTCCATAATTCCTGCCAACTGTCCGTAAGCATTTCTGATTTTTCTTTGGAAATCGCAAGTGACTGGTCGCGTCGCATAGCATAGTTCACTGCCGGACGAATACTATCAGCTTCCTTTTTTTGATCAGTAACCTGTTTTGCTAATTCCTCATTCTGACTGGCCAATATTATCGCTTGATGACGCAATTCTTCTTGGACTTGCGCGTTTTCAGGTAGCTCATTATTGTCACGCTGTTCTTTAATTTTTTCAATCCTGCTATTTAATCGATCTTTTTGCTCCTCTGCAAACGACCATCGGTGACTTACGACCATTGGCTGTCCTCGATTAATCGCTGTTTCGAGGGAATCCTTCAATTCCAACTTTTCTTTTTGCTTTCCGGCTATCTCGCTTTCAATGCTATTCTTCTTATCGGTCAAACGCATATAAATTTCATTCTCTTCGTCTTTAGCCTCTTGTGGCAGACTCTCAAGACTTTCTTCAACTTCCTTTAATGCGTGCTCTCTTAAATTTTTAATTTCAGAATCCAGTCCATTCACTTTTTCGGTAACGTGCGGTTGTATTTCAGCGACATCAAATTCTACATCCTGACCACTGCCCAAACGTATTCTCTCATTGGTTAGTCTACCAAGCTCCCTCTCAGCCTCTTCGACCGTAGGCATAGAAGCCATGCTCTGATATTGTTCTTGTTTCTCTTTTACAGCCTGCTGTCGTTTTTCTGTCTCGTCTGCTTGCTGTTTCTTTTTTTTATATCTTCCTCCGCCAATGCCTTCCTTAAACATTCTTTTAACGCCAGCGGCTCCCCAATACTGATCTGCAAAATGCTCTGGAGTGGAAAGCGCGCCCAGTAGCCCCCCTCGCCCGGCTGCTTTTTGCCGCATCCTGTCCTTACGCTCTCCTCTTGTCCGTTTTCTGTGTTTTTGCCATCCTTCTTTCCACGCGGTAGGTGAAAGCTCAATGCCTGTTGCCGCGCTCAGCATCTCCTGTCCCCAACCAGCGATTGCCTTGCCTCCCGTTTTAATGCCTCCTGCCACGGCCTTAACAGGCGCCGCTCCCATGCGCTTAACTCTGCTCAACATATTACCTGCAAACGAACCTGCCACACCGCCAAGCGCTCCCGCGGTGGACAACGCGACAACGAGCATACCGATTGACAACATAAAGCTCAGTATGCCACTGGAAGTAGTAGCGTGAGCTGCAGTCACCGACGTAGGGTCTGTTCCTACTCCTGTAAACTGACTTGTCTCTTCTCCGGTAGGAGTCACTATTTCACTACTTCCGCTTGGTAACACCGCGAGAGCAAGCCATAGGAAAAAAGCAAGCACTGGCCCTGTAGTAACCCATTTACCGAACGTTGACCACCACTGCGAACTATATTTCTGACCGATAGGTAACGTAGCTAACATATACGCCAGTGGCGAAAGTACCACGAGTATCCACAGCATAATAATACGCATCAGGAATACTACTACCATGGCAATCATGGTCATACACGCGATCAGCATCATTATTGCCGCAAAAAGCGGGATCGCAACTTGTTCAAAATCCGACGGCGCAGTAATTTTCGGTTGACCAGTAGCACCCTCCTGAGGCACGAATGCTAACATTCCCTCAGCTGAAAAATTGACGTGAAAT
>CAZBNI010000133.1:0-2905 GCA_964493105.1 uncultured Gammaproteobacteria bacterium | reverse complement strand
GGTATAGCTATTGCTACCTTTACAACTGATGCTGCTGGATATGCAAACATTAGTGGTGATGTTGAGCTCAATGCTGATCTCCCAGTACCATTAGATACTAACGCAAGTGCAAAAATTTGGGTAATTCCATCATCTCAATGGGATGGCTCTAAAATGACTACGTGGACTCCGCTTGAATACTTACACGAATGGAATCTAGTTACCTATAATGACACAGATGTTTAAACAGTAATTGAAGCTTTTCTCTCCCGCCCATACTATTGAAAATGGGCGGGAGTACAAAAGTTTTTATGAAAATATTTAAACTGTCAAAACCTTATAAAATTAATAAACCCGGAAAATTATTCCGTAATATTGTGCTTTTTGTCTTTGGTGCCGCTTTTATCGCTGTGGTACTTTCTGTCCTGCCGATTCCGGGTATATACAAACTCTATACCGTACAGTCTGGCTCCATGGAGCCGAACATTCAAACAGGCAGCTTAGCAGTCGTACTCCCTGCCGATACCTACAGCGTCGGAGATGTTATTACGTTTGCGGATTCAGCTAATGCAAAAACTACTACCTCTCATCGCATTGTCAGTATTAATGAAACATCATTTAAAACTAAAGGTGACGCAAATGAAAATATTGATGCTGCTGCCGTTCTAAAAACAAACGTAATCGGCAAAATCTTGTTTCACATTCCCTACGTTGGCTACCCCGTCGGCTACGCCAAGACATTACCCGGGCTGATTATCCTAATTGTTATTCCTGCAACAATCATTGTCTGGGAAGAATCAAAAAAACTCAAAAAAGAATGGGTCAAAATGAAACAAAAAAAGAAAAAATCCTCTGTCAGAGCTGAACAGGTAAAGATCACCAAACTGCTTGTTTTAATACTGTGCGTCCTCGGAATTTCGACCCTCGCGACCAACTCGTATTTTACTGACATGGAGCTGAGTAAAAATAACATCATGGTCGCAGGGACATGGGCTGATGAAACTGACTGCCTGGTTATTAATGAAGTTTACTATAATGTTGATGAAGAACATGGATTGGATGGAGAGGACCTGAATGGAGTAAAAGAAAACGGTCCGCAAAATAATAATCCGGACGAATGGATCGAGCTGTACAACAGTTGTGATTATGATATCAATCTAAAAAACTGGACGCTAACTGATAATGAAGCCGTGCTTGTTATTCATGCAAACAAATATATACCGGCATTCGGTTATGGACTTGTATCAAAAAGCGCAAATACCTGGACTCTCTACTGGGGCTATAGCGGGCTCGGAAACCTGGATGGCATTCAAATTATTGAAATCGGTGAGAACGGCCATCCAATCTATCAAATATATGATAATCTCGGTGATAAGATAATCTTAAAAAACAAGGCGGGTGAAATCGTGGATCAGATGAGTTATATCAATACCACGTACCTCTGGGACCCTACCGTACCCGGAGCAGCGGAAGGAAATTCATTATCCAGAAACCCCGTTGGTTATGATACTGATCAGCCAAGCGATTTTGTAGAAAATTGTGAACCATCACCAGGCCTGCCCGATGTAACCTTGTGCCCAACTATTTAACTATATGAAAAGCATTTCACTAAAAAAATTACTCTTCATAAGCATAATAATTATTACTGCTCTTATTTTTGCCCCTCAATCAGCAAAAGCCGAACTTGGCGATCTCGAGGTAGTTTTTTCCCACGACCCCCTTTTCACTGAAATCGGCATTGTACCGGGCGATACTGCCAGTGAAACAATTACGGTTACCAATACAACTGATGAAGAAAAAACAGTTGGCATTGAATTTATTGGTACTTCTACCTATGAACTGGACAATATGCTGTATTTCTCCATTAAAGAAAATGGAAATACTATTTACGGCGGTCCCGCTGACCCAAAAACACTTGCCGAACTGCTTACGCTTGGCGAAATAAGCCTTACTCATCTATTGCCCAATAGTACAACGGTAATGACAATAGATGCTTATTTTGACACCCAAGCAGACAACCCGTACCAACTAAAAGCATCAGTATTTGATATTAAGGTGGGTTTTATCTATTTTGAGCAAAATGACTTCATAATTCCCGAAACCAACACTAACACGCCCATTGTACTTGGTGAAGAAATTATCAATAAACAGCCCCCTCCAGCCGGCACAATATTGGGCATAGAACTGCCGATCACCGGAGGCCAATTACTGACCTATTCATTGCTCTTGATATCAGTTCTTCTTTTCCTGCTATTTTCGATATCCACACTGTTTCGAAAACGCAAATCTAGATTAGATTTTTAAGTTATCCACACCTAAATAATAATGCGTATTTCTCACGGAATGACGCCTTTTTATTTGATATTGACAAAAAACGCCGTTGACGTAAGATGTATAAAGCACTTGACAAAAAAACCTACCTGTACTAAGATCATTTATTAATCAATATTGTTCTTTAGCGAAAAAATAAGCACCTTGGGAGGAACCGTTCTTTAGAAAATTGCTTTGGAGGAGCATAAAAAAGGCATTAGAAAGCCAACAAAAAGTTATAAAAATTAGCAAAAATCAGCATCAAGTAAGGTATTAAACGCGGAGATTCTCTGTATATTGCGCTGATTATTCATTAAAAAGTTAAATTTATAGCTTTCTGTTGGTTTTTTGTTTACTTAGCGGAATTTTTGAGTCAAAGACGATAAAAATTTGGCTAAGTAAACAATTGACGCGAAGCGTCATCCTGAAGCCGCAAACGGCTGAAGGACCTCATTACCTACAAATAGCAACAAACTTAATTTATATAAACTTATCAATAACTATCAATAATAAGTATGAAAATCAATCTACTCCCTAGTAAAAAGGTTCGAATGGTTACCTATAAAACCCTTCATATCGTGGCAGGTATTGCCATGGTACTTAATATGTCTATGGT
>CAZBNI010000132.1:0-2917 GCA_964493105.1 uncultured Gammaproteobacteria bacterium | reverse complement strand
TCTGAAATAAAGAGCATGGTGCGAAAATTACTCCGTGAAGTTGAGGAGCTAAAAAACGAGAGGAAATAATTTTTGGTGTACACTTAATAGCGTGATATGAAAACCAAATTAAAAAAATGGAAAACACTGAGCTCAAAAGTGGTTTTTAAAAACCACTATTTTACTCTCTATGACGACCTTGTAAAACTGCCCACGAATGAAAAGTATCATTATTACTTAACCAATAAAAAAGGCAAAGCAGCAATGGTACTGCCTATTGACTCAAATGGGAATATATTATTAGCAAAGGAGTATCGGTATCCTGTTGGCCGCGTTATTTACGGTATGGTGGGAGGCGGTGTTGATAAGGCTGAAACTCCACTGCGGGCTGTAAAACGTGAGATGAAAGAAGAAACAGGCCTTCGAGCTAAAAAGGTTACACTCTTAGGCAAATTTTATGGTAATCCGGGCCGGTCAGGAACTATCTTTTATATTTATCTTGCACAAGGATTGATCAATGGAGTTCCTAAGCGGGAACAATCCGAGTTTCTAGAATACGAATTTTGTTCCAGTCGCAAGATTGAGCAACTGATTCAAAAAGGAAAAATTGTTGATCCATTTTTACTTTCCGCTTTTTTATTGTATAAACTTAGGGTAAAAAGTAATAACAATTCATGAGTGGACAGCGGAGTACATTTTTAGTACACTATAGATAATAGATTGATTATTAATTCTACGAAGGATCATTCGTATGGACGAACAACAACAAAATCAGCCCCAAAATCAGCCGACGCAGGAACAACCACCACAAGAGCCGGCTGCGCCATCGGGGGGTCAAGGTAGCAGTAAGGCAACCATGTGGGTTATTGCTATTGCAGTTATTGTTATTGTAGCTGTTGTTATCTGGTTGCTTGCCGCGTAAAGCCTGTACGCCGGAATACAAAAAACCAGGTTTCGCAGTTGCCTCAAATAATGTGAGGCCCTAACTCTGGTTTTTTTGTATCAAGGCATTTTGACTCACTATAGCAAATAACGTACTATTAGTGTGAAGATACATAACCTAATCATCATATGCAAGATGAAAAATGGCAGGATATAATCGGGAGGGTGCAAGATGATTTTGAGGTATTGGAACATGAAATTCAGGAACTAGAAGAAGGGCTTGTTAGCGTGGAATATATTGTTTTTAATGGGCCACTCGGGAAGATGAAACTTGAAAGAATATCAAAGCCTCTTATTTTGGATAAAAAAGCAATCGGCTCAAAGCGCATCGGCAGTGATACGCGCGTCGAATATATATATTCTGATACTGAAAAAACTCACGCCTTTAACGCATATAAGTGGGACGATACCAATGATGACTGGGTAGCAATGGAAGCAGGATCAACATTTGGCGTGTGAGGAGATTACTAACACTACTACTCATCATCGTTATTATCGTTAGTTTTGGTTTTGTTGGAATTCGTTACTCTGCGAATGCCGATGAACAAGACAACTGGTTTAATAATGAGCATCGAGAATCGTTTGCGCGGTATAAATACCTACGAGATGTACTTGGTTTGCACTGGGACGGTGATGCAAAAGCAGATTATCTCCTGAACCGGAAATACACCAAGCTTCGGATCGAAGTGGATCGTTATGATGGATGTGTTATCTCTGCAAACGCCATCAGTACTTTTGTATCCGTTATTGAACCGATTATTGATAAGCCAGGCGAAATTAAAATTACCATGAATGATACTATTTCACTCGGATTTGAAAGCTATGACAGTGAACAGATACGCGCGCTCACGGATCGGTATAAGAGCTTTTCAACGCGGGGTGATGAAGCAGTGCTCTATATATTGTGTTTAAATAAATATTTCGAAGCTCCTTCAAATATTGGCCATACGGTTTTTGAGGATGGCATTGTTATTTTTTGGGAGACTATCACAGAACTGGTACAAGGTAATCAGGATGTGATTGACTCATATGTGATATCGACACTGTTACACGAATTTGGACATCAGCTTGGTGTTGATCATGTTGATAATGAGCAGTGTATCATGGCTGCATCAGTGGAAAGTCCTGCGCCAGTGGATGGCGCAGTATCTCGGGCAGCAACGGAATATTGTGATGAAGAACTGGAGGAGATTCAAAAAGTGAAGGATTCATTGTATAATAGAAAGCAGTAAGTAATAGGAATGAAAGCAACTACGTCAATCAACAACGAAATAGCAGAATTATTTTACGAAAAAGCCCGTGTATTGGAATCAAAAGGAGAACGGCATAAATACCGAGCACTTTCATATCTGCGAGCAGCACGGGCTATTGATGGGCTTGATCGGGGACTTGATGAGATTTATGAACATGGGTGGTTGGTCGGCCTGCAGAAGATCAAAGGGATCGGAAACCGCATAGCCCATGATATCGAAAACGAACTAAAAAAAAGAAAATTAATTACTAAAAAATAGGACACGCATTATGATGGGAGCATACAAAGATCGACTTCAGTCAGAAATCGATAAAATTAAAAAAGCAGGACTTTATAAGGAGGAGCGAGTCTTGGAAACAAAACAGGGCGCTACGATTACTACTAATGGCAGGGAAGTATTAAATTTTTGCGCGAATAATTATCTCGGATTATGCAATCATCCCGAAGTTATTATAGCAGCACAAAAAGGAATCAAAAAATACGGTTATGGAATGTCGTCTGTTCGGTTTATTTGCGGCACACAAAGTATCCATAAGGAACTTGAAAACACTATTTCTAATTTTTTAGATACAGACGATACTATTTTATATTCTTCATGCTTTGATGCAAACGGCGGTCTTTTTGAAACATTGGTTGGCAAAGAAGACGTTGTTATCTCCGATAAATTTAATCATGCTAGTATTATTGATGGTGTCCGTTTGTGTAAGGCAGAGCGAAAACTTTTTGCGCATAAGGACATGAAAG
>CAZBNI010000131.1:0-2919 GCA_964493105.1 uncultured Gammaproteobacteria bacterium | reverse complement strand
GATAACGGTTACAACTGAAAGCCAGAAATTCCTAAAAAAACCCTGAAGTGCAAACTTTAATGTCCGATAAAAAAATACAAACATGATTATAAAATATATTTGCCGGTTGCTTGGTCAGATACGATAGATCCTTTCTCGATCGTAACAACCCGCTTACGGAGTGAGTTAACAATTTCCCGATTATGGGTTACTAGAACAACCGTCGTACCAAACTCGTTTATTCTCTTAAGCAGATTAATAATTTCTTGTGAATTGATAGAATCAAGATTTCCAGTTGGCTCGTCAGCAACTAAAATTTTTGGCCTGTGGACCAATGCACGAGCGATAACAGCGCGCTGCTGTTCGCCGCCTGAAAGCTGTTGAGGAAACCGATGTACCTTCTTTTCTAGACCGACAATTTTTAAGACTTGTAATACTACCTCTTTTATTTTTTGCTGCTTCACGCCTGCGACTTCGAGTCCAAATGCGGCATTTTCAAAAACGGTTTTGCGCTGTAGCAGTTTGAAATCCTGAAACACTACACCGATCTGCCTTCGCAGAATCGGAATTTCACGTGCTTTGATATTCGTAATATCCCAGTCTCCAATAATGACACGGCCACTCGTGGGACGCTCTTCAGCAATAATCAACCGGATCAACGTTGTTTTTCCGGTACCTGACTGCCCAACAATAGAAACAAACTCCCCTGCCTTGATGTTCAAATTCACCTTATTAAGGGCATACGTATCCTTTCCGTAGACTTTTGTGACGTTTTTAAAACGAATCATGGTTTTTATAGCTTACGCCATATTGCTTATAACTTATAGTGTTTTAAAAACAATACTTACTATACGCTATATGCTATAGGCAATTAGCAAGCGTACTACTCATATTTTAACGCATCTATTGGATCTAGTCGAGCTGCCCGGATTGCAGGAGCAACACCGAAAAATATTCCAATTAAGGTAGTAAATGCAAAAGCAAGTAACATCGACCGAAATGTTATTACCGCAGCTAAGCCCCACTGTGCATCCATAATTAATCCTCCTATATATGCCAATCCAATACCGATGGCACCACCAAGGAAAGTTAGAAAAATTGCCTCCACAAGAAACTGAATAAGAATATCTGAACTAGATGCACCGATAGCTTTTCGTAATCCAATTTCTTTGGTCCGCTCAGTTACTGATACTAACATAATATTCATTACACCAATGCCGCCAACCAACAATGAAATTGCCGCAATCCCGCCAAGCATAGTTGTTAGGATACCCAGTATCTGATCAAACATACTAAGCAACTCATCCTGAGTTACTATAGAAAAATCCTCAACGCCTTCATGGGTTTCCAAAAGGGCTGTGCGTACCTCCTCTTTAACAGCATCAACTTGGTCAGCATCTTCAACCGTAACGGCAATCTGATTAATACTATCGGAACCCATAATTTCATGAGCTGCCGTAAGTGGAATAATAACAATATTGGACAACTCCTGGCCTGATCCTCCAAATATACCATATTCTTCTTCATCATCAGATTCAACGGCACCAAGGATATCAAATTCCTCCTTTCCAACATATATTTTTCTTCCAACTACCTCTGATGCGGAAACATCCGGGTAGAGCTGTTTAAGTGCGCCTGATAATACCACAGCAACTTTATCTGCACTATCATACTCTTCTTCTGTAAACATATTTCCATATTCTGCTCCTGAAAAAACATCTCCAGTAAATGCGTGTTCAGCGTTTGTTGTAGTGGCCATTGCCATTAAAGATGATTTGTCGAACATGCTTTCCGACTCAGTCGACGTTTCAGTATTTGCCTTAATTTGTTCAGCAGTCATTTCTGATGGTACTACCGGTTTAGAATTGGATATTGGCAACGGAACCATAGCAACAGGCACCACATACTTCACGCCTGCTATTTTTTCTATAATTTCGACGTCATCTGGTGCGAATACAATGCCACTGCCCATTGGACTTCCTCCACCCCCACCTGGTCCGCCAGCGCCGGGCGTTAAAAAGAGAAGATTTGAACCCAGGCCCTCAATCTGGCCGGTTACTTCACTTTTTACACCTTCACCAATTCCTACTAACAAAACAATTGCAAAAACACCGATGATAACTCCGAGCATTGTGAGAAACGATCGTATCTTTTTGCCCCAAATTGCCTTGACTGCTAACTTAATATTTTCAAGAAATTTGTACATATATTTATTCCTCAATCCTTCCGTCATTAATTTTAATTATCCGGTCGGCATACGCTGCAATCTCAGCATCATGCGTAACTACTATGATAGTTGTGTCCTTGTTATGCAAATCCACCAGCCTTTTCATTACCTGTTGTCCGCTCTTTGTATCTAGGTTGCCGGTTGGTTCATCGGCCAATAACACAGATGGTTCATTAACTAGAGCGCGCGCGATTGCAACGCGTTGTTGTTCACCGCCCGATAGCATGTTTGGTTTATGGCGAACTCGATCTTCAAGGCCTACCTCTTGCATCATCTGTTTGGCTTTTTTTCGACGTTTTGCTGGTCTGATGCCTTTGTAAACCAACGGAAGCTCTACATTGGTAACTGCCTGCATGCGTGGCAGTAAATTAAAATTCTGAAAAACAAATCCGATCTTATTACGTCGGATCTTAACTAATTCTCGGGCTGATTTTTTCTCGACTTCTTCACCATCCAGCATATACAAACCAGAAGTTGGCTTATCAAGACAACCAATGATGTTCATGAGAGTCGATTTACCTGACCCTGAAACTCCCATAATGGCAACAAACTCACTCTTATGCACCGTTAAATCAATTCCGTCTAATGCATGGAATTCATTTGGTTCACCTTCATCATAAATTTTTTTTAGTTTTTTTATTTCTATTAGTACCATTTATATTTTTGTTAATGCGTAATTTATTAAGTCGTTTGTTTCATTGTCCCGCTGGCTT
>CAZBNI010000130.1:0-2929 GCA_964493105.1 uncultured Gammaproteobacteria bacterium | reverse complement strand
ACGAAGAAAGAAGCGCCTAAAAGCAAGGCAGTGAGGCGAATGACAAAGAAGGTTAAAAAGCGAGTCGTCAAAGCAAAGGGGCCAAAGGCTAAGTTTGATGAAACAAAACTCGATAAGCTTTATACTAAGGGCCGTACCCGTGGTTTTGTCACTGAAACAGAAATTTTATATGCTTTTCCTGAGCTGGAAGAGTATGTTTTAGAATATGAAGATTTCCTTGAGCGGCTTGATGCCGGCGGTATCCAAGTTATTGAAAATACCGGTAGCATTCTCGACCAACCAGAGCCGGAGGTGGAAACGAAATCAAAGAAAAAAGTGGACAAACGCCGTCTTGATCTTTCCGATATTTCAAACGACTCGATCCAGATGTATTTGCGGGAGATTGGTAAGGTGCCGCTTCTGTCCGGTGAAGAAGAAATGCAGCTTTCGAAGCGGAAAGAAGCAGGAGAGGTTGAAGCGCAACGCCGGCTTGTTGAGGCAAATCTGCGTTTGGTTGTCTCTATCGCAAAGAAATTTACTGGTCGTTCGCTTTCATTACTCGATCTGATCCAAGAAGGAAATATTGGTCTTTTTCGAGCAGTGGAAAAGTTTGACTACCGTAAAGGATATAAGTTTTCTACCTATGCAACATGGTGGATCCGGCAGGCAATTACACGGGCATTAGCAGACCAGTCGCGCACGATCCGTATTCCGGTACATATGGTTGAGACGATCAACCGTTTTCAGCAGATTGAACGTCAGCTGATCCAGGACTTGGGACGTGAGCCGTTGCCTGAAGAAATTGCAGCAGAAATGGGAGAGACGGTTGACAAAATTCATCATATTATTAAAATATCTCAAGATACCGTATCACTCGAAACGTCTGTCGGTGATAGCGATGATGAAGACTCCGTACTGGGTGATTTTATTGAAGATGTTAAGACAATGACTCCAGATCGTGTTGCTGCGATACAGCTACTTAAGGATCATGTACGGGAGATTATCAAAGAGCTCTCACCGCGTGAACAAAAGATACTTGAAATGCGATTTGGCCTCGAAGATGGTGTATCGCATACACTTGAGGAGGTAGGGCAGGAATTTGGCGTTACCCGTGAACGTATCCGTCAGATTGAGGCAAAAGCACTTGAAAAAATTCAAGAACATATAGGGATGAAGAAGTTGCGGGACTACTAGTATTCTATTGTAACCTCCTGTACTCCGCGGTAGCTCAATGGTAGAGCAACTGGCTGTTAACCAGTAGGTTGTCGGTTCGAGTCCGACCCACGGAGTTCGGGGTTTTATAATTAGAGCAACTTCCGCCAGAGGCGGATCAGCCTTTGGCTGAGGCTGCCTGCCCCGCTGTACAGCGGGGTTAACCAGTAGGCCCGCCCGCAACGACTTCGCCTTGCGGAGTCGGGCGGGTTGTCGGTTCGAGTCCGACTCGCCGAGTTGGGTGCTTATGCGAGACATAGAGATGATGAATAATCGTCTATTTTTGGTTGATTTTTAGCTTTAAGAATGGGATAATGGATACACTCCATGAAAAACAATACAACAATATTATTACTTTTTTTAATTCTACTAGTAGCTGTTATTTTTCGTTTTACTTTGTTTACCTCTGTTCCTCCCGGCATTCATCCCGACGCTGCCGCTAATGCCCTAGATGCATGGAATGCCTCTGCTGGTCATCATCAGGTTTTTTACGAAAATAACAACGGCAGAGAAGGACTGTTTATTAATCTTATTGCTTATTCGTTCAAGTTTTTCGGTCCCAGTTTTGCTGCCTACAAACTGCCTGGCTGCTTGATCGGCGTTTTATCCGTTCTGGGAATATTTTTTCTAGCCAGTGAGGTGTCCCGTAAAAAATATGTGGGCCTGCTTAGCAGTTTCCTGATGGCGATTTCTTTCTGGATGGTGCTTTTTGACCGGATGGGATTGCGGGCCGTGCTGTCGGTTATGTGTGTTACTTGGGTATCCTATTTTTTCCTCAAAGCCCTGCGCACCAATAAATGGCATGATTATGCACTGGCCGGAATTTTTTTGGGCATTGGCCTGAATAGTTACATTGCTTTTCGGTTGTTGCCTATAGCAATTGTGGCCGGAGTTATTTATAAGATAGTATTGAGCAGGCGAGTGCGTGGCACTTCTGTTTTGGCAACTATCTGTTCTCACAGAAAATTTATTTTGGTAATTATTATTTCTGCGGTTATCGTCATGCCACTGGCGATTTATTATTTTCATCATCTTGATTTTTTGACAGCCAGAACCAGCGACGTCTCGGTCTTTAGCCAGTCGCATACGCTCAAGCTTTTGGCAGATAGCACGTTGGCCAATCTATCAATTTTTAATTTTTACGGCGATCCAAACTGGCGGCATAATTTTGCCAAATTGCCGATTTTGGATATGCTCCAAGGACTGTTATTAATTCTTGGCCTGATCATTATGATCAGGTATGTTTTCAGAAAACAGTCAGATTTGCCCGATGAGGTAATTCAGAATAAAACAAACTATTTTTATATTCTGATCGTTTTTGTGCTAATGATTGGCCCGGCGGTCCTTACCAATACCTCCGGAGGCATTCCTCATTCTTTGCGCATCATTGATACAGCTCCCTCAATGTTTGTCATAATCGCCATAGGCTTTTCCGCTCTGTATGAAAAAATGAAAATTATTTTTATTAGCAATAAGCGCGTGGTAATTGTTGGCTTGGTCGTTATATTGTCCTCCCTGGCCTTGCATAATGCCCTGCTTTATTTTGTCCGATGGGGCCAGAACGATCAGGTGGCGCACGAATACGCTCAGGATTATACAGAGGTTTCGCGATTCATTAATAAGGAAGCTGGCCAAGGTAACAGAGCATTTATTGTTTCTAATAGTAGTGAAATTGATTTTTTTACGTTGCGTACTCCGAATGTAAAAAAAGTTTTTAGTTTGAGTAATATGGACGCGA
>CAZBNI010000129.1:0-2941 GCA_964493105.1 uncultured Gammaproteobacteria bacterium | reverse complement strand
ACTCACGCGGATAATATCATCAAATGTCTCCAGTTTTGAAATATCAACATCAATAATATGTGCCAAATCTTCTGGCAAACATTCGATCTTAAACGTACTAAAATTTTTAACAAGTATGCCACCACTCTCTTTGACGGCTTTTGAAACGCCGATAAAACTGAGCTCGATTTCTGCGCTGATCTTCTCGGTCATCCTTACTTGATGAAAATCAACGTGGGTAACAACCCCTGATACTGGATCCTGTTGAACTTCATGGATAATTACTTTAACGGGCTTCTGATCACCCATCTTTAAATCAATTAGGCTACTACCGCCTTTTTCTTTATATACAGTCTCAAATTCACGATCATTAATAACCAACATTTTATTTTTTAGACCATGACCATAGAGTACAGCTGGTAACTTACCATCCTTCCGAAGCGCGCGCACCGCTTTGCGGGTTTCTGTGCGATCTTCAGCACTGATAGTCATTGACTCATTCGGTTCTTTCATATTGTTGTATTCAATCGTAGGTTAATAATTGAGAGATAAAAAAATACGTATTAGATCAATACCCTCCATCGCCGTACATACGGACTAATGAATTTTTATACTTCGAGTTAGAGGGCCGCGTAAAAAGCGCGGTTGTTCCGTAAAACTTGATGAAGGCCAAGTACATCATCCGCATCAATCAGGTCTCCGCGTTTAAAACGCACAACATCTTCTCGTGTCAAGTCAGTTATGAGCCCTACCGATCCAATTCCTGTATCACCCAGAAGTAATAGAATCACTACAGAACTTGAGCACTGATTACAAGTAGCATGCAATAGCTGTGTACGGTTATCTTCGCCAATAACGGCTACTTCCTCTGGGAAAAAAGATGCGTTACACAGCGGACATTCAGAAATAAGACGCGATACACTGACAAATAGTTCATTTTGTTTTTTCTTTTTGATTTCCATAATATTATAGGATTGTTCAAAAAAATGCAAACTTCAACTATCAGCATTATAGCATATTTTTTGTACTTTAGTCAACCCTGTTTACTGTAATTGCGCTTTACTCCGAGCATATACACTTTGGACTATTCCAATAGCCAGAAAACTAACCAGAAGAGAACTGCCTCCATAACTTAGAAATGGCAACGGGACGCCTGCAATTGGCAATACTCCAATATTCATCCCGATATTCAAGATACTCTGTACAATAATGTAAATCCCTATCCCGCACGCCAAAAAGGCACCAAAATCATCCTGCGCAAACCGTGCAACCCGTATTATCCGATATAATAGAAAACCTATGCATATGAGAACAAGTGTAGATCCAACAAGGCCAAGTTCTTCGGCAATTACCGCAAAGATAAAATCAGTTTCCTGTACAGGCAGAAAATTAAGTCTGCTCTGGGGTCCCAGTCCCAACCCTCTCCCAAATAAGTTACCGGATCCAACCGCTATAATCGATTGTGTAATATTATACCCACTCTTATACGGATCATGTTCGGGGTTTAAAAAGGTTGTGATACGTTCTTTCTGATAATCTTCAAACACAAAAAACCAACTCCCGATAAATAATACTGCTAATACAATGACAATAACAACCCAATACTGCTTTTTTTTAATAACAAGCGCAAGCATACCTAATACAATAGTCAAGAGAATCACTGCAGATCCAAAATCAGGTTGCAAAATAACCAGGCCCACAAGTGTCAGTCCCACTGCGAACACGATCAGTAAATTTTTCACAAGGACAATTTCAGCGCGCCAGTCAGCAAAGAGTCGAGCTAATATGATAATCAAAAATATCTTAATAAGTTCAACCGGCTGAAATCCCTGATCGCCGAAAAAGAAAAACCAGCCTCGTGTGCCGCGAACTTCGGTACCAAACACCAATACTAGTATTAGCATCACAACTCCAATACCGAACAATACATAACTAAACGATTTTAAATAACGATAATCAAGAAAGCTTAACACAATCAGAAGCAGAGTCCCAATCCCGAAAAAAATAAGCTGCTTTGTAAAATTTTGAAAATCAGGATCCTCTGCTGCTGAATCAATGCTATAAATAGCCATCAGACCAAACGCGACTAAAAAAATGACTGCCAACACAAGCTGCCAATCCGATTTTCGTAAATAAAAAAGAAATTTTTTAAACATTCCCCAAGTGTAATCCGTTAACTACTTTATAATATTACTGTTGTCTAATAAATTGATATCTGGAATAATCGAAACCTCAGTAACCGGGCTGCCGAGGGCATCCCATTGTACAAATAATTTTTCTTGCTCATCTCTTCGGAATGGTTCAATACTTTCCTCTGCGATGCCTATAATCGACTCAGCATTATACAATGCTACCACAAATTTTGTTTTCCAAAAACTATAAAACGAATTATTTGTCAGATCGGCTGTGACGCGATTGACCGTTGTGTTCTGCACAGTACTTGTCGTATAGTTAACATTTTCTATTGCGAAATCTATCTGTGGCAAAGCATCGGCCACTGAAACTCGTTTCCATTCAATATCCCCCAATGATACTGAAATATCGCTCGAACCGCTAATCGACTGTATTGGAACGTTATAGATCGTAAGAAATTTTCTGCTGTCTGGCAGAATAAAATCAGTTCCTTTCCCAACCTCCTGATCATCAACACTAAATCTATAGGAAATGCTCTTGGCTGCCCATTGTGAATTCCCGTTTTCAGCCGCGATCATCAAATCATACCTGTCATTGCCGCGCGAAAAAGCCGCCGGAATATCTAGCATAAGCTCCTGTGGATTATTGGCCGCACGAATAGCGGTATAATCAATATGACTTGTAGCCATTTCCACGGTCATCGCCTGATATCGTGAAATCCCAATCAAATAAAGCGCAATGTTAGTTACTGAAAAAAAGAAAAGAAACACGGCAGCCGCGATCATCAAAATCACCCACCACTTCTTTAATTCATCTCTTCGTGATAGAA
>CAZBNI010000128.1:0-2956 GCA_964493105.1 uncultured Gammaproteobacteria bacterium | reverse complement strand
TTCTACCATGAACCCTTAATCTAGGGGTGTTACCTATGTATCTCATCTTCCGCAGGTGAGTCAAATTTACAGTGATAAAACATTGTTATTCTGACACTGAACTTCCATTTCCCGTAGCAGTAGTATGCTACTGCGAAGGATAAACGTTTTAGGGGGAAAACCTCTTTCGCCAAAGGCGGGGCAACTCGCCTTTGTACTACTTCCTGACTTTCTCGGTCACATGAAAACCCAGATACTTACCAAGCATCAGGCGTGTTTGTGCTTCAATAGCCGGGATGGATCCAAATGCAATCAGGGTAAACGGCACTAATACCCATTGTAACAACATAAATAAAAACCGCCACCTGGGTTTGTGCTTTGGACGCTTGGGCAGTAATGTAGTGCTCAAAATCGCCTGAATAATAATACCAACCATAGCAGCAGTCATCAATCCCTGGAGAATATCTGGCGTGTTTTGCGCTGCTACCGTAGTCATCCCGCGAAGATTTGCAACCCAGACAGGTAAATAACCAAGCATAAAAATCAAGATCGGAGCGGTTCCCCAGGAATACACGCCTTCCAATTGGTTAAAGATATACCGGATCTTTTTAACAAGCGGCATGCTTTTATTACGCCCGAAATTCCAAACCATATACGGAAAATTCTCAACACCGTAGGCCCAGCGGCGTTGCTGTATATACTGCGCTTTCATGGTTTGCCAAAACGTTTCGCCAAGCACAACATCCATTGACACCGGCAGATGCAACGGCACTACTTCATAGTCACCATCGTACTCCATCATACACTGCAGGCAGATGCGGGAATCTTCAGTTACAATATCACTCTGCCAAAAACCAACATCCACAAGGGTCTTGAAACTCATACTGTGTGATGAAAACGTGAACATCCGCTCAGGCCGAACCTGCTCACCAAACAACCAGAACGTGGTGCTGAAAGAGATTACCCGCGTGAGTGCCGGAGAATCCCATACATTGTTGCCAAAGAGCGCAAGGGGCTGATAGCTTGCTTTGGTTGGGTTTGGATGAGTGAGGTACGTATACGTGAGATACGTAAAATATTGGTGATGAACACACGTGTCAGAATCAAATGAAGAAACAATCACCTTGTCATAGGGTATCTTCACCTGATCAACAAATTCCCTAGCCTTTTTGCCGGCCCACGCAATATTAGCACCTTTGCCTGCAACTTCTCCCGCAATGCCGGACGGATGAAGCGTAACAATAAATTTAAAAAATTTGTTACCGAACTCTTGAGTCAGTCGGTCAGCAATTCGCGTAAAGTTTCCTTTGTCCTTTTCCTCGCCGGCCAATACGACAATAAATGTATCAAGCGGGTGATCATTGTTCGCTAACGCAATAAACGTACTGTGTAACACTTCATACGGTTCCTTGTACGTCGGAATAAAAACCAAATGTTTATACTCCCGCCAATGTGGCAGTTGCTGAACCTTCTCCTTCCAGTTAATGCGCTTAGTTTTTTTAAATTTGAAATACGACAGTGTCATCAAAAATATCATATAAATAATTCTGGCAAGCCAATACAGATCAAATGCTATGATAAAATAAATTGCCCAAATTGGCCGGACAAATGACAACGCCAGCGTGATCGCGAATGTTGACCAGACCATGATACCGGGAATCATTTCCAGTACCCGGTACTTGCGATAATCAGCTTTGGTAACAGTGTGCTGCTCAAACATATGATATGAAAAAGACGGCTACGTATACAACCGTCCTTTTCTCTATTTACGATTTATTCAACAATAATTTTTCCATGCTTAATTGGATTGAGATAGTCATGATATAACCACTCGCCCTCTTCTGTAAAACTGAAGGAAAAGCTCTCGCCTTTTTCCAAATCATTTGAAACTAGTTCTGGCAAGGTCGTACTATCCGGATGCGGATCAGACGCTACTCGGCGAAGAAATTCATCCTTGTTGACCCAGGTTACTTTTTCTCCAACTTCGACCGTTAATACTGATGGTGTAAAGCTGCCATTCATTATCCAAACTGTATTGGCTGGAGGTTTTAGTATCTCAACATTAGTTGTAGTGGTGGTATTCGTTGCCGCTACGGTATTGGTATTACCAAGTGGCTCTTCTTTTGTAAAATACCATCCAAGCAACCCGGCGACTGCTGCGACTAGGATAACCAAGAGGACAATGATTACATTTTTTTTCATACGCCTATGATCCTTAATATAATAATTATAATTATTTTGAAAAATCTTTTATCCTTAGCTGTACTGTCTTTTTATAACGCGGACCTGATAAAAGACCGTGTTTTGCTCCGATCGCCTTAATTACTGAAGCTGCATTATTTGAGGCCAATATTAGCGCTTTTTTAATATTCCCTTTTGATCGGATGTATCCTGCTATAAAACCAGATGTAAACGCGTCGCCCGCCCCTGTTGTGTCTACAGCCCGTACTGGCTTTATTATACCACGATATTTTTGACCATTCAAAGCAACAAAAGAGCCGGATGAGCCCTCTGTAATCAAAACAATGCCCTTACAACACGCATCAAGATCTTGTAATATCCCATTAATATTATAATACGGGCGATTTGTTAACAACGCTGCTTCTTCCCGGTTCAATGACACGATTGCCGCATGCTTCAATATCGACAAAAGGCGTTGTTTATTTTGACGAATTTCGCGTTTACCTGGATTGATTGCAATCTGTATTGAATTCTTTTTTGCAAATGTTACTATTTTCTGCATCAATGCGACATTGCCAGCAAGTGACGAAAGATAAATCCATTTTGAATTTTTCAATTTTGAAAGTAACACATCGCGTGTTTTAAAATCGTGCGAAGCCCCACGGTAAACAAGGATGGTCCGCTCGCCACCATTCCCAAGGAACACAACAGAGTGCGCAGTGCGTTTCTTGGAATCAATAATTGATAAATCAGCAATCCGGCTTTGTTTTAAAAATGCACGCACTTCCTTGCCTGC
>CAZBNI010000127.1:0-2971 GCA_964493105.1 uncultured Gammaproteobacteria bacterium | reverse complement strand
CCAGCACATGCGATCCCATATTGTTTTCAGGATAGTAACGATGTAATTCCTCCTGAAATTTTATCCCAGAAAATTCAAATTTTCTTATCTCTTCGACTACCGCTTCAGTAACCTGATGCTTCAGTGGCTCGTACAAATCGTTTTCTTTTTCCAACCGCGCCTGAATCTCTTCCTCTTCGATTTCCAAAAGCGGTGCGAGTGCCTTGGTTGCCTGTTTGGGGTCTTCGATGCGCTTTGGTTCGGCATATGCCAGATAATACGCTTTATTGGCAGCTATTGGATACAGGGTGTCCGGCGCATCCTTATCACGAACGAATATTTCACCACGCTCTGGAATGAGCTTTTCGCGCAACTCGTGCTGATTAGCTGCAAGTGCCTCATAAAAGCTGTGCTGAAAAATTTGAATATCAGCCAAGCGTATTATAATGAGGCCACCAAATACAAAAATGACCGCTACGAGGTAATCAATGCGGTCACGGGACTTCTTTTTCATTTCCATCTTTTTTCGCGGCCGTACTATCATAGCGCGATTTGAAATGTTACTCTTACCTAACTGCGACTGCTGGTCCGACAGCAGACACGTATTCAATGCTGGTGGTTGCCACCATATCCAGCTCTGCACTTGCTGCTTCGATACTTGATAATGACTGCAATTCAGCAATGTGTAAATCAAGCTGTTTGTTTTCTTTGCTCAGTTCCTCAATTCTATTTTCAATACCCCTAATATCAAAACCGCCAGTTGCTGTTTGGTTGATATAGTATAAATACGAAAACCCTGCGAAAAGTATTAATCCGAACAACAAGATGCCAAGTGTTGCCGGCCCAAAGTTAACTTTCGCCCTCCTTTGCCGAAATGAACGACGCTCTTTTTCGTTGTTGAATTTTCTCCTGGCAAACTTTGTCATTTTTTGTTGTATTGTTTTTCCGCAACTCGTAATTTTGAACTGCGGGATCGTGGGTTTGTTTGTATCTCCTCGCTTGAAGGGATAATTGGTTTTTTAGTTATAATGTTGAGTGATGCCGTGTGATTACACTGGCAGACTGGCACTTCTGTGGCACATATACAGTCTACGGCTTCTCGTTTAAAGAAATGTTTAACAATCCGGTCTTCAAGTGAGTGAAATGAGATGACAGCTATCCGTCCTCCTTTTTCAAGGAGGTCAATTGCCTGTGGAAGCGCCTTCTGTAAATTATCAAGTTCCCCGTTGACAGCGATGCGCAATGCCTGAAATGTTCGTGTAGCAGGATGGGCACCGCCGATCCATGGCACTTCTTTATGTGAACCTAATTTATTCCTATAGGCCAGGAGTATGACCTCAACAAGTTTTTTTGTTTTTGTTATAGGACCATTACGGCGTTTGCTCAATAGAGCTTTTGTGATTTCTACCGCGAGTGGTTCTTGGCCATACTCCTGTATCGCCTTTTTTAATTTGTCAAACGGCCAGGTGTTGACGATTTCTGCTGCAGTGAGTGATTGCTGTTTATTGAATCGCATGTCCAGCGGGCCGTCGTGCTGAAACGAAAAACCTCTGTCTAAATCCTCGAGCTCAAGAGAAGATATCCCAAGGTCAAGTAAAATGCCGTTAACTTTAGATACTGAGAACTGTTCATTGTGTATTTGTTTTAGATTTGCAAAATTGTCGTTTACAAAGGTTACGCGATTATGGTATTGACGTAGCTTTTTTTTGCTTTGTTCTAATGCGACAGTGTCGAGGTCGATGGCAAGCAATTTTCCGTCAGGCGCTGTTTGTTGCAATATGCTTTTAGAATGTCCTCCGCCACCTGCTGTACAGTCAATCACATTATGTCCTGGTTTCAATTGCAGGGCGTCAACTGCTTCGTTGATAAGCACCGGAAGGTGTTGTGCCGGCATATAATAATATTAGACGCCGAGATCGCCCAATGCCTCAGCAATATCTCCACTGCGCTTTTCAGCACTTGCTTTGTATTTCTCCCATGCTTCGGTATCCCAAATCTCAAGACGGTTATATAATCCCGCAACAACTACTTTCTTTTTAATCGTTCCGTATTTGCGGAGGTAATCGGGTAAAATGATCCTTCCCTGCTTATCAATTTCACAATCCATTGCTCCTGCAAGCATCATTCGGGCAAACGCACGCGTATTTGCTTGCGAGATTGGAAGCTTTGCTAATTTCTGTGCCAATTCTTCCCAGTCTTTTTGCGGATACAAAAATAAACAGTTATCAAGTCCCCTGGTCACAACAGCTCCTTTTGCTAATTCATTACGAAATTTGGCCGGAACTGCGAGCCTGCCCTTTTCATCTATTGTATGTTGATATTCTCCGATGAACATTAAACTAACCACTTATTGGTTTAAGGCGTGGGATTTCCACAGAAATAATGACTTATCCCCACTTTTATCCACTTCTTACCCTTTAACTCCATTTTACACCACTTTTTACCAAAAGTCAAAGGTTCTATACAAATTCCCTATTACAGAAACTTTCTATTAAAATGTCAAAGACAAAATCACCTATTCGATTGGTACAGGTAGTATGAAAAAAAAATTTCAGATACTAGATCTTGAATCAAGAAAAAATATTGTTACGTAATGCCTCCTTTTTTATTATTTTTTATAAAAACACATAGAGTAAACATCAAAATAAAAAAAATAATAGCTGTGGATAACTCTATTATTAAAAAATCCCTTATAAAACACATGCTCCATAAGGGATTTGGTTGATATTTGGGAAGGTTCTTTACCTCAAAAGAACCATTTTCTTAGTTTCTACGGCTTCACCGGCCCGTAGTCGGTAGAAATACACTCCTGATGCTCGGCGGCTCGCGTCCCACACAGTGGTATGCTGGCCAGCGGATTGGTATTCATTCAAGAGTGTTTCAACCTTTTGACCGAGAATGTTGAAAACCTCCATCTTGACGTGCGCTACCTCCGGTAGTGAATACGAGATTGTAGTCACTGGATTAAAAGGATTGGGATAGTTCTGGGAAA
>CAZBNI010000126.1:0-3009 GCA_964493105.1 uncultured Gammaproteobacteria bacterium | reverse complement strand
CATTAGCTTTCAAAATTGCCACCGATCCATTTGTGGGTACACTGACCTTTTTTAGAGTCTATTCAGGTGTATTGAAATCAGGTGATATGCTTTTTAATTCCGTCAAGGGTAAGAAAGAGCGTATTGGTCGTATTTTACAGATGCACTCTAATTCTCGTGAAGAAATTAAAGAAGTAAGAGCGGGTGACATAGCAGCTGCTGTTGGACTGAAAGATACGACGACCGGTGATACGCTGTGCGACGAAGATCACCCGGTTGTATTCGAATCAATTACGTTCCCAGATCCGGTTATTGAAGTTGCAATTGAGCCAAAGACTAAAGCTGATCAGGAAAAAATGGGTATTGCGCTGGCAAAATTAACCGAAGAAGATCCTACGTTTCGAGTACAAACAGCTGAAGAGACAAATCAAACTCTTATTGGAGGCATGGGTGAGCTACATCTTGAAGTTATCGTTGACCGTATGAAACGGGAGTTTGCAGTAGAGGCAAATGTAGGCAAACCACAAGTTGCTTATAAAGAAACGATCCAAATGGTTGCTGATGCAGAAGGTAAATATATCCGCCAATCAGGTGGTCGTGGTCAATATGGCCATTGTATCGTTCGCGTTGAGCCGAAAGAACGTGGCGAGGGATTTGAATTCGTCAATAGTGTAAAAGGCGGCAATATTCCGTCTGAGTATATTCCTGCGATTGAAAAAGGCGTAAAAGAAGCGTTGGATCGGGGCGTGTTGGCGCATTTTCCAATTGTTGATCTTAAGTTTGTATTACTTGATGGTACGTATCACGATGTTGACTCATCGGAAGCGGCATTTAAAATCGCTGGTTCGATGGCACTTCAGGAAGCAGTTAAGAAAGCAAGCCCTGTCCTTTTGGAACCAATTATGAAAGCTGAAGTAGTGACTCCAGAAGAATTCATGGGCGACGTAATTGGTGATTTGAATTCCAAGCGTGCATCTATTCAAGAAATGCGTGATCGTGGTAATATGAAGGTAATTGATGCTGAAGTACCACTTGCTGAAATGTTTGGCTATGCAACACAGTTGCGTTCGATGTCACAGGGACGGGCATCATATTCAATGGAATTCTCTCATTATCAGGCAGTTCCAAAGAACGTGACAGAACAGATTCTCGCCCCCAAAGATGGGGAAACAAAGTAATAACCAACTTGTTATTTATTAAAAATAAGTCGTATGGTACTCTGGAGGAACCAAAAGAGAATCCAAACTATTAGTGGGATTCTATTGCTTGTAGTTGTAGTGATGTTAATGGGCGTCTATTTCCTTTGGATTGCGGCACGGGATGATATGAATCCAAGAAGCCCAGTCATTGTCGTGTTTACTCCTCGAGATTCTCAGGAGGGAGAAGTCGTTATTGAAAATAAAAATGTGTATAGCGGGCATGGATTCCGTGTAGAATACGGTGAAGGCTGGACTTTATTAACTACCCATTCAGGAGAAGTGGGTAATGAAATATTTACAGTATCACTTGATAAGGAAGAAGAACGTGTTTTAATCACAGTGATGCCTAGTACGATGGAGAGCATGATACGCGAATCAATGTCAGTAGATATTGAAGAGAGTATAACGGTAAGCAATATTACCGCTCAGAGAATAGAAGGCACTAGCACTAAAGATGGATCACCCGAAACGATGGTTATACTTATACAAAACGGCACTTTATACAGTATTCGAGGCAGTGGGATAGGTTTTAATGAGATTGTGAGTGAATTTGAACTACTTTAGACTATCCACAAAAGTGGGGATAAGTAAAGAGCGAAAAAAAGTAAAGAAATAAGTTTTTTTGCTTATATTGGTCAAAAAGTGGATTTTAAGACTAAGTTTTCAATCGAGAGACAAAAAAGAAACTTGCTAAATGCCTTTAACGTTGCTATAATGCACACTGCATTTAAAAAGTGTAAGAACTTGACAATTATTCATTTTTTATTAATCTATATAATAAGTTAGAAGACAAACTATTAATTTTAAAACGTAACGACTATGACTGCTAAGTTCGAGAGAAACAAAATGCATATAAATGTAGGTACGATTGGCCACGTTGATCATGGCAAAACAACCTTAACCGCAGCAATGCTTAAAACGCTTGCTGATAAGGGGATGACTGCGCAAGAAAAGTCAGTTGACCAAATTGACAACGCCCCTGAGGAAAAAGAACGTGGTATTACTATTGCTACAGCGCATGTTGAATATGAGACAGAAAAACGGCACTATGCCCATATTGATTGCCCAGGACACGCTGATTATGTAAAAAATATGATTACCGGCGCAGCCCAGATGGACGGCGCAATACTTGTTGTATCAGCCGCGGACGGCCCAATGCCGCAAACCCGGGAGCATATTTTGCTTGCCCGTCAGGTTGGCGTTCCAAACATCATTGTCTTCCTCAACAAAATTGATATGGTAGATGATAAAGAATTGATTGATCTTGTAGAAGTTGAAGTTCGTGATTTATTGAAAAAATATGAATATGATGGCGATAATACCCCAATAATCAAAGGCTCAGCGCTTAAAGCACTCGAGGGTGATGAAAAGTCAATGGAAGCGGTTCTGGAGTTAGCAAAAGCACTTGATGAGTATATCCCAGATCCAGAGCGTGATATTGACAAGCCATTCTTAATGCCGGTTGAGGATATTTTTTCGATTGAAGGGCGCGGTACCGTTGTAACCGGCAAGATCGACCGTGGTATTATTAAGATTAATGAGGAAGTTGAAATCGTTGGTATTAAAGACACAACCAAGACAGTCGTCACTGGTATTGAAATGTTTAACAAGCAACTCGACGAAGGTCAGGCTGGTGATAACGCAGGTCTATTGATTCGTGGTATTAAAAAAGAAGATGTAGAGCGCGGACAAGTACTTGCAAAGCCTGGCTCAGTGACCCCACATACTGAATTTGAAGGTGAAATATATATCCTGAACAAAGAAGAAGGTGGTCGACACACCCCGTTTTTCAAAGGGTATAAGCCGCAGTTTTATATTCGTACTACTGATG
>CAZBNI010000125.1:0-3114 GCA_964493105.1 uncultured Gammaproteobacteria bacterium | reverse complement strand
GGTTGAGTCCCCGGTATTCCATTTTCTACAAAGTATCTATCGAGTACTCTGGCTGCCATTTTTTGATCAGGGAAAGCCTTGAACGCTCTTCTGATATCACCATTCTCATCGCCCAATTGCAGCTGACGAGCAAAGATATACTGTATGGCGGTGCCAGAGACAACACCTAGTTGTCCGAGTTTTGCAGCGGCACGGGCATACAAGTATGGAGAAGCACCGATGCCCAAACCACCAAAACATAGGCATGGATGAACCATTGAAGCTCCTTTCTTCTTATGTTAAAAAGCTATTTTTCGTTTTTTTTTGGTTTTTTTATTTAAGTGCGTTGCTGTATAAAAAAAGAATGAGAGTGACAAATTACTTTGGTTACCATTGCCGACATCACAGAGTAATACTATTTAATCCATTTTTGGGCCCACTTTGCCAGCGGTGTGATTGCCTTAACCAACCCCTTGCCTTTTTTGGTAAGGGTGTATCGGATATCTACCGGTTTGTTATTCGTTACGTTTCTATTGATCAGTCCTTTTTGTTGCAGTTCGGTGAGGCGGTCTGATAGAATTTTTGGTGTAATGTCTGTGAGTCGCGCAGTTATATTTGAGTACCGAACTTCTTTTTCTTCGTAGATTATCCGCAGTATCAACATTGACCACTTTTTTGCAATTAAATCAGTAATATTATAGAGTAGGGGAATCATTTCAATTTTATCCTTTTTTGACATACTCGTGTTAAGTTATTAACTATCGATAGTATAGCAACTATATAAAATATAGTAAATACATTAAACTAAACCTATTTATCCGAGGTGGTTGATTCCGTAAAAAACGGAACCTGTAACAGGATCGCTTTTTTGCAGTAGCTGTTTTAGGCATTTCGTGGTAGTGTTCATCTGTAAAGAGCATTAGTCATTTAGTCATGGCAAAAAGTGAGCGCACTGCACTTTGCTCGAATTTTTTATAATAAAATAGTATGTCACACAAAACTTCTTCAAATTTTTTCGGACTCGGGCTCGCTCCGAAATTACTTGAAATACTGGATCAAAATAAATTTACAACCCCGACGCCGATCCAGGCAAAAACTATTCCTTTGGCAATTGAAGGAAAAGACCTTATTGGTATTGCGCAAACAGGAACAGGAAAAACGCTCGCGTTTGGGCTTCCCATGATGCAAAGCATCGCACGCCATAAAACACGAGGGCTCATTTTGGTGCCGACGCGTGAACTTGCTACCCAAGTCGATGAGATGCTGGTGTATTTTGGCAAATCGCTTGGACTCAAAACGGCGCTCATCATGGGCGGCGCATCCATCCACTTACAGAACCGTGCGTTCAAGGCCAAGCCACATATCATCGTAGCGACCCCGGGAAGGCTCATTGACCATCTTTCAAAAAAGCAGTCCTTACTCAGGGATATAGGCGTTCTGGTACTTGACGAAGCTGACCGGATGCTTGATATGGGGTTCGCGCCGCAGATTGAAAAAATTCTGATTCATACTCCAAAAAAACGGCAGACCATGCTTTTTTCAGCGACCATGCCGCAGTCCATTGTCGCGATCGCAAACAGACATATGCATTTGCCATTGCGGGTTGAAATCGCAAAACCCGGAACCACGGTCAAGGAAATAGATCAGGAAGTTATTTTTCTTTGGGCGAACGACAAACGCTCAATGCTGAAGACCGTCCTTGGCAGATTTTCGGGATCTATTCTTATTTTTTCCCGTACGAAATGGGGTACGAAAAAACTTACAACTTCAATCCGTGCCATGGGATACAAAGCAGCTGAAATCCATTCAAACCGAACACTGGGCCAGCGCCGCCAGGCGATTGAAGGATTTAAAAAAGGCACGTACCGAATTTTGGTAGCGACAGACATAGCAGCCCGCGGGCTCGACGTTAATAATATCGAGGTCGTTATTAATTATGATTTGCCGAGCACGCCTGGTGATTATGTGCATCGTATCGGGCGTACTGCGAGAGCAGGGAAAAAGGGGAGGGCAATTTCATTCGCCACCCCTGACCAGCAACGGGACATTCAGAATATCGAACGGCTGATACGGACGCAGCTTGTTGTTGGAAAGGAATCGACAATACAGCAAGCGCCTAGGCGTAAAGAGCATGGTCCGCGGAAATATAATTCCCGTTACCGATCACGCCCGCGTGCATATCGCAGACGGCGGTAGTTTATTACATCATTGCAGACGGATCAGGGCAAGGAACATTTGTCCCGGTTTTGGAATTTGTTAAGGCTGGATTGCTTTTTCTTTTAAAATGAGAGAATATTCATTTATGACTACACCAACGCCATCGCCTGAGGACTACCAGCACATCAAAGACAAGCTCTATGATTATTTGTCACGGCAGGGATTTTCAGAGCGGAAGTTGCTGCAAAAGGTTACTGACCTCAAGCGCCGCTACCCGCGGACCAAGCGGTATCTTTTTTATACGCCAGTGCATATTCAAAAGGTGATTAATGAGCTGAAAGCAACAGGAGTGATCAATGATCAAAAATACGCACAAGATGTCCTGCGCCAACTGCGAGACCGAAAAGACGGCATCCACCGCATTCGGCAAAAAATGCGCCAGCGGCTGATACCGGCGCCCATTATTGAAAAGGTACTACAAACGTGGCAGCAATCAGGAGTAAAGCAGGATTATGCCGCGATCATTTGCGACGCAAAGCGAAAATACGAACGCTTACGCGAGAAATATCCATCAAAAAAGGATCGTTATACTATCCAATCAAAGCTGTACGCGTTCCTTGCGCAGAAAGGGTACGCACCGAATGAGGTGAAAGAGATAATAGGAAAGCTTCAACTGTAGAGCCCACCTTCTCCTTGTCATTCTGAGGAGCGAATGCAGTGAGTGACGAAAGATTCCTCCTCGGGCGGAGGCAACCCATGTTTTTTTATTTGTCACTATGGTTTAGTATGGAAGTATGCGACCAGTTAGATGGTTGATTTTTTAGTTAAATTAAGAGCATACTTTAGGCGTGCCTTATGGCATATGATTCTTTACATGAACTCCAACAAAGAGGTTTGCCGTGAAAAGAATCAATCTAATGCTGAATCCGACTACGAATCCGCCCTCCTTTTTTTACAGTTGCCCACACCAAATTTTTG
>CAZBNI010000124.1:0-3117 GCA_964493105.1 uncultured Gammaproteobacteria bacterium | reverse complement strand
AGTACTACAAAGTTGTCCGTTCAGAAACAAATGCAGATTTACGATATCCTGATAATAGTTATATCGCTGCAAAAAGCGCAGGACAGGAAAGTCATAGGGATTATGGAGCAGCTAAGGGGACCGCATATTATTACAGAGTATGCGCTGTTGGAGATGATATTTTGTGCAGCAACGTCGTACGAGTGACTGCAACGCATGATAACCCTGCACCGACAGCTGTAACGTTATCTGGTACATATGGATCTTCAGATTTAGCTCTGACCTGGAATGCATCAGGGGAAAAAGACTTTAAATACTATAAAATAGTATGGTCGCAGACAAATAGTTCGCCTGCATATCCAGCTGATTCATATATTGCCGTTGACAGCACAGTTAGCTCTACTTCCTATACTGATGATGGATCTGCAAGTGGCGGACGTAATGATGAAGTTGATTTGAGTGAGGGAACTCATTATTATACGATTTGTGTTGTGGACTCACGCAGTCAGATAGCGTGTAGTAATACAGTTACCTTGATTGACGGCGTAGTGCAATAAAGAACAAATAGGTTAGATAGAAAAGCGGTCCTTTTTAGGGGATCGCTTTTAGATAGGAAATGATCGTTAAGCCGTTTTAGGAAAAAGCAAATCAATGCATTCCTTGTAGCGCGCAACGACACGGTCGACGATTTCAGAAGGAAGCGGTGGCGCGGGCGCCTGCTTGTTCCACCCGATTTTTTCCAGGTACTCCCTGATAATCTGTTTATCAAAGCTGTTCTGGCTACGGCCGACTTCAAACTCGTCAGCAGGCCAGTAGCGCGATGAGTCAGACGTCAGCACTTCGTCAATTATGACGATTGTTGGCACACCATTCACCATCGCAAGTGCCAGCTCAAACTTAGTGTCTGGAATAATAATACCGTGTTCCTCAGTATATTCACGGGCCTTGGTAAAGATGGTTACTGTCAGTTCCCGACACGCATTGGCCAGCTGTTCGGCATCAACCTGGTCACTGAACTCACCGTCTTTGAGCCAGTCACGTATGATTGTGGTCATCTGATCAAAGTTGATGTTTTTATCGTGCTCACCCTTGGGCGCCTTGGTTGACGGCGTGAAAAGTATCTCAGGGAACGCTTGTGATTCCTTAAGATCACGCGGCATAGGATGGCCGTGTACCATGACAGGATCCGTATTGCTTTCCGCGAGTGCCAGCAGGTATTCTTTCCAGAATGACCCCGAGATGTTACCGCGCAGGATGAGTTCGACCGGGATCGGCGTGTGCTTGTCCACGATCATGAACCGGCCCTGTAGTTCTTTGGCGAACTTCTGAAATTCGGGCGGAAGATCGGCGATGTTTGTCGAGACGATATGATCAAGAACCGGAAAACCGATGTCCAGCTGTTCGATGGTACTTCGGAGGTAATCACAACATTTGACTGTCATAGTGGTGAGCATGATCCCACGACCCGGAATCGGGGTCGGAAGCACATGGTCAAATGCAGAAACACGATCAGTTGCGATAAAGAGCAGGTGTTCTCCGAGATCATAGATATCCCGTACTTTACCTTGCCTGAATGGATACGTACCCGTCAGGTTAAAGTCCTTCGTGTCAACAAGAGCTTTCATAATAAAGCTCCTCCCTTTTTGGTTTTTTAAGGTTTACTATATTTATTTTCGTTTTTTGACATTAAATTACCTTATCAGAGTCATTCAGTGCCGTCAATAAGAAAAGGCGGCCCGGGAAGGGTCGCCTTATAAGGTGCTTCATTTTAGTGTTTGAACGTTCGGCCCTTGGAAACATGTACCCACCAAAGGATAACGTTATTATCAAGCAGTGCCTTTTTCACCACTTTGTCTTTTATCGAACCAAAGACAGTGAAGATACCGGCGATTCCAGCGTCAACAAGGGCTAACGCACCATCGGAATCTGGGAAGAAGCTGTCGCTGACTGCGATGGCGCCTTTGATATTTTGGCCAGCATCATTAGCCAGTTTTATTGCCAGTTGCCCTACTTGAACGCGGGCCTTGCCACCGGTACCGTTGCCGATGATTTTACAATCATTAACCAGTGTGATTGTATTGCTAATACTAGCTCTACAAGCGGCTATGGCCAGCAGCAAGTTGATAAGCTGCAGTTGATTGAATTCACCATATTTTTTCATATCCGGATCATCAATATCAAATATGAGATCATAGTTGGGCTGCGTTGTGTAGCCGCCGCGAATTGATTCGAATAACAGCGCAGGGTCAAGGGTTTGGCGTGAAAGTTGAGCCAGCGTAGGATTGGCCAAGAGCCGGCACTTTCCTTTTTTTCTCTTAAGAAGAGCGATGGCCTCGTCACTGAATTCCGGCGCAGCGATAAAGTCAATTACCCGGCGATTCGGTTTTTGGGTGGAGGTATTTGTTCCAGTTTGATAGAAGAGAAGGGTTTCGGCTTCCTGTTTGGTAATAGGGAAGTTGAAGATTAAAATACCGCTGAAGATGGCAAGAGGATCACCCATAAGGGTTTTTTGGATAACTTCGGCAGTGTTATTCCCAGCAGCGCCTCCACAGGCATTTTTATGCTTGATGCCAAAACCTAAGTGGGGCACATCGCCATTCTCCCATGCCGGCAGATGTTTTTGATTGAGGTCAAAAATTGCAGCCGCTTGGGCTATGTAGTTTAAAGCGGCATTGAAGTCCTGCAGGTTGTTATAACTTAGTACATTGCCTTCCACAAGTTGGAATTTGTGAATGGCTAGCGGGTCATCCGTGGGCAGGGAATAATGAGCGGCGCCTTGTTGCCAGGGATTGGTGCCGTATTGGCAATCAGCGATTTTTTCACCGGGTAAAACAGTTTCTTGAGACATAACAACTCCTTTTTTGTTATAGAACGGTTTTAGTTTTCGTTTTTTGCAATTAAGTTACCTTAGAAAAGTGAGGTTTTTTGGTCAATACACTGGACAAAAAAGTAATTCCTTGTTACCATACTTCTATAAATCTTGTGGAGCGGTAGTTTCCGCCTTCCCCTGAAACAAGTTCAGGGTACGGCGGACAAGCAGTTTGATAAAAAATAGAATTCTATCGACTGGAGTGGTAGTTCAGTTGGTTAGAACGCTGCCCTGTCACGGCAGAGGTCGCGGGTTCGAGTCCCGTCCGC
>CAZBNI010000123.1:0-3127 GCA_964493105.1 uncultured Gammaproteobacteria bacterium | reverse complement strand
TAAGATTCATACAAATTCGGCCTCTAATTTTACATTGCTTATTACGTACAAGTACCTCACCACAATTTGATAATTTTCTGTCATATCCATCCCAATAACCGACTGGAATGAGCGCTAAAATTAATGAGTGTTTGGTTTTATAGGTACATCCGTAACCAATAGTAGCTCCTGAAGGAATTTTTTTAATTTGAATTATTTTAGTATACCATGAAAGAACTGGTTTAAGTGTTATTTTCTTATGAAGCTTTCTAACAAGAACTCCGTCCGGTTCAATCGACCATAGACCGTATAGGGAGATTCCAATTCGTACAAGTTGTTTGTGAGTTTCTGGGGCAAGCAATGTTGCTGCTGAGCACGCAATATGCTGGATTGGAGGTGTTATGTTAATCTTTTTTAAACTTTCTATTACCTTGTTAAATGCAATATTTTGTTTATGGGTTATTTTCTGATTTGGGTTCTCGGCATCAGCAAAGTGTGAAAAAATTCCATGAATTTCGAGATTTGGTAAAGTCGCAATTTTCTCAATGATCCCTACCGCATGTTCTTGTCTTATTCCCAAGCGTGAAGTACCTGTGTCAATCTTAATATGTATGGATGCGTTCTTGTGAACTTTTCTTGCCTGATCATTTATATTTTTTGCATCCCCATAAGAATATATTACTAGGCTAATATTATTTCGGATAGCTTGGGCGAGTTTTAGTGGATTGTAAAAACTTAAAACTAAGATTTTTTTTCGAATATTATGCTTCCTAAGCTCTAAGGCCTCATCAAGACTCACGGTACCGAACCACTTTACTCCTGCTTGCTCAGCTATTTTTGCAATCTGAATCATACCATGCCCATAAGCATTTGATTTTACAACAGCCATTAAAGCAGTTTTCGAACCAAGTAAGCGATTAAATTGCCTAATATTATGTTGAAGGGCGCTTTTTGAAATCTCGACCCACGTAATATATTTATTTTTCATTTTTTTTACTGGAAATTACCGTCCTATTACCCATGTACGTTTGCAGTACCTTTGGAATAGCTATTAAACCATCATGTTTTTGATAATTTTCCAAAATAGCAATCAGGAGGCGTGGGGTCACCACGGTTGCATTGAGTATATGCACGAAATTAATACTGCCGCTGTCAGTTTTGTATCGAATTTTATTTTCTCGTGCCTGATAATCAGTACAATTTGATGCCGAATGCGTTTCCCGATATTTTTGTTCAGAAGGTAGCCAACATTCAAGATCGATTACTCGCGCTGATGGTTTAGGCAAATCGCCACTACAAACTTCAAGCAGCTGATATGGTACACCGATGGCTGAAACAATTTTTTCTTGAATTTTGATCAGGTCGTCGAAGGCTTCCCATGATTTATCTGGAGTGGTGATAATAAGCATTTCCTGTTTTTCAAACTGATGGACGCGAAGTATACCCTTGGTATCTTTTCCATAACTTCCCGCTTCACGTCGATAACAGCTCGAGTAAGTTGTGTAGCACAGTGGCAGATCTTTTTCATTTAAAATTTCATTACTATGGTACGGTAAAAGCGCGTGTTCACCTGTTCCTACTAAAAATAATTTATCTTTCTTAATATAATATGCGTCCTGGCCATCTGTATAAGTATCATAACCTGAATTATGCATTACTTCTTCCTTGATAACAGTAAGGCAGTATTGCACTAAAGCATTCCATAATAAAGCACCGTCTTTTTTCAAATACCCAAAACGGGAGCCGCTTACTTTCGCGGCGCGACCTGTGTCGATCAAATCATGTAGAGACGCTAGCTCCATATATTGCCTCGGCTGGAAAGTAAAATTAGTTTTTTTGCCTACTGTTTTGATTACTTTATTATCTTTTTCATTCTTACCTTCGGGAACTTCTATGTAAGGTAGATTTGGTATTGTGTCTAGTAACGCTGATAGTGCTTTTGTAGCTTTGGATAGCCCGATTTGAAGTTCGTCGGACTGAGCATCAAGTTTTTTGAGTTTTTTAATTTCAGATCTACGCGTGGCCTTGTCAAGTTTACCAATCGATTTACTAAATTTATTCTTTTCAGACTTTACATTTTCTGATTCTTGAAGAATTTTCCGATATGCAATATCAAGTTCGAGTAGTTTTTTTAGTTTTTTTGCGTCAAATCCGCGCAAGGAAAGCTGTTCATTGACTTTATCTGCATTTTCACGAATAAATTTTATATCAAGCATAGGAATAGTTAATTATTAGCCGTGTCATTTGGATCTACATGGTTCTCTAATTTTTTTTCGAAACAAAATTCTATTCGACCCATAACCACTAAAATAATCAATGCCGCTAAGGTAGTTGCTATCGCGGCAAAATAATAACCAAGACCTATAGTCATACCAATTGCCGCTACTACCCAAATACCGGCCGCTGTAGTTAACCCATGTACGGATCCTCTGCTTTGAATAATAGCACCTGCTCCTAGAAAACCAATGCCAGTAACAACCTGTCCCGCAAGACGAGTTACATCAACGGCATTGCCTTCATTAAATTCCGATAAAATGTAGATGCCCAAAATCATTAATAGTGTAGATCCAAGACCAACCATTATGTTTGTACGTAGTCCCGCTGGTTTATGATAAAACTTGCGTTCCAATCCTATTAAGCCACACAGTAGAATTGATAAGGCGAGGCGTATAATTACTGTTGTTTCGTCTAGCATACGTATATATTTAATTATAACCCTAATGTAGCTGCTATTTTTTGCATTGCTTCAAGAACAATAGCAATGTGTTTGTCTAATTCTAAACCAAGTTCCTTGGCCCCCTGCTTAATTTCATCACGATTTATTTGCTTGGCAAAGGCTTTATCTTTCATTTTCTTTTTGACCGAACGGATATCAACTTCAGCTAAGGTTTTATTTGGTTTTACTAAAGCAGTTGCCGTAATCAAACCAGTAAGTTCGTCTACCGCGAAAATTGACTTTTTTGCTAATGTATCCCGCGGTTCTCCTGAATATGAAGCATGTGCTAGGATTGTTTTTATGAAATCTTCGGGATATCCCCTTTGGCGAAGTATTTCCGCGCCTTTAAATGGATGTTCTTCTGCATTTGGGTATTGTTCATAATCAAAATCGTGTAAAAGGCCAACAATGCCCCACCATTCCTCGTCTTCA
>CAZBNI010000122.1:0-3182 GCA_964493105.1 uncultured Gammaproteobacteria bacterium | reverse complement strand
ATTGCCGTATTCATACAAAGTATACTGGCTAAATGAATCTACGATGTTTTTTAAGAATGCCTGTGCGCGTTCCTCTCCCTGTGCAGATACAATAACCCGTATATTAACGTTCATTCCGGCTTTTGATGTCTTGTCTTCGATACTTTTTGCGATTTCCTGCTCGCGGGCAGAGAGCTGAGTTGGCCCATTAAATTCATGGAGCTTCTCTTTTTTTGGAAAAAAAGTTCTAAAAATTTCAAATACAATACCAGCCACTCCACGGCGACCGATCGCTTCTTTCAAATTTTTTCCATTATTCATGTCACGTGCCACGCGAGCCCCCCAATTATGCCAATCGGCTTTTGCTGAGCGTGCGACGTATTGAATCGCAATACCTTCATTATCACCTACTCCTGACAGTATATTGGTAAGACTGCTCAACGGATCAACGTCCATTTGTGCATACGTCTTGATTGGAAAAATGTATTGCTTTTTAAAACGCATGGTCGTTCCAATAACAGTGCTGGTAGGATGAAACAAATTATACTCATCCTGCTCCTCAATCTGTGCGTCAGGGTATTGCGCATGTATCTGTTGTTCCATATACTCCTGCATGTACCGCGAAATTACCACATAAAAAGACACGAGCCGATCAAGGGCAACAATCTCCAATGAAAAATGATCATGCCGGCCTGTTACGACTGTACCGACTCCCCGTTGTGCCCGCATACCACCAAGTGCTGTAAACCACGCCTCTGCGTCAGCAAGCATTTCCGGAATTGTTCGTACTCGTCCTCCTTCTTCTTCCTGAAGTAGCGCTTCTTTTGGAAGCGTTACCAAAAGCATCACTTTGCGCAGTTCAAATGGCAATGCTTTTTCGCTTCGTAAAAACTTAAAATAAATAACAACACCTCCTATTAAAAAAATAAGCACCGAAAATCCAACCAACAATACCGGAAAAGAAGGGTTCTCGAGTAATGTGGCGAAAAAATCTTTGATATTCGTCAGTATGTTAGACGATTCGTTCATGTCATACGGTTAATGCGTACGGATTATTTTTGTTTGTGCTTTTGCTCGTGCAAATTCAGAATACGATCAGTTTTAATTTTGGCTTCTTGCTCAATAAAAAACTTATTAACACCGGGAATAATCCTCAGCCATTCACGAAGCAGATTCAGCATTTCTTTTACTTTTACTTTTACGTCTTGTAAAAGTTTTTCGATCTTTGTCGCAGTTTCCTCACCTTTTTGCTTGAACTGCATCTGTTGCGCGGGTGTCATCTGCGTGAATATCTCATCAAGATGCTCCGAAAGAATTGTTTCTATTTTAACCAACTCCGGACTCTTCTGGATCGGTGCCGCTTGCTGTAGGGACTCCTGTGCTGGTGGTGGTGTATATTTACGCTGTGCATCTTCGCCTTCTGGGGCTGCTTCAGCTGCTTGTTCTGGGCGTACTTCTGGAGCGCTTTCATGCTGTGCTTCACGAGGAGCTTCATGAACTTCCGGAACAGCAGACGTTTCAGATCTACCCATGTCAAAAATGTCCTCTATCCCAGCGGGTTCTTTTTTTTGTTTTTCAAAATCAACTGGATTTGGCATATTTTTATTAATCAAATTACTTGAACCTCTCTATTATATCACATTTTTAGTAAAAATGCAACCCAGAACAAAAGTGCATAACACCCCTTGACAAACAGAGTGTCACATGATAGTCTGAAGAGCTTTAAGTGCTTACTGAAAACAAAAACATATTATAGAGAAAGGGGGGAACAATGAAATCCCTCAGTAATCAACGAATAGGGCACTTTAGCAGTGCTCTTTACATGATCATCATTCTGGCAATAATACTGGTTGCAATACCTCAATCTTCCGAAGCCGGTATTGTCAAGGTTCTAAAAAAGGTCGGCGAGGTCGTCACCTACCCTGTGTGGAAACCTGTTGACATTATATTTGTCAAAGGTGTCTATAAAGGTATCCTCAGGCCCTGCTATGAAAAGGGTCAGGAAATGGAACGCCTTTCCGCGCAACGGGAACCGGAAACTTTGACTGGCGTCAAAGTTAGCTTTTCCACTGATGGAAAGGGTAACAGGAGTTACCAGAAAACTCATGCGAAGTATCTTGCTTTCTGCCTGTTGGTAGAAAACAAGAAATCCTACCACGTCATAAAAAAACCAATGTTCCGAAGGGCTGGTTCCAGCAAATGGCACAAAACCTACATTGGCCTCAAGAAATTTGGCATGAACTATCGTCTCAAATCAAAGATGACTGTTCCAAACGGACAGTATGGTTCATACGAATTTGAGGGAAGAGTTGAGGTATGGGATATCAATTCCAATACATTCATTGAGTACAGAACCTGTACCTTTACTTACAAGTACCTCAGACCGGGCCAACGGTGGTAATGATGATCAAATCGAAAAAAGGCGCCTCGCACTTAGTGTAAGGCGCCTCTTATTTTTATCCGGGGAACTTGAAAAAAGGATAAAAGTATGCTATGATATACATATCTTACTTTGATATAAAATAAAAATACTAAAAAATCACAAGCGACATAATGTCGAACATTCCTCCGTCATCCTATTCACTCTTTCTTATATTGCTGGTACTCGGGGCAGTAATTTTTTGGTTATATAAAGAAAACGTAAAAGTGCGTACAAAATTTTCAGTGCTTAATTTATACTCAAAAGATCTCACTGCGCTTGCAAAGTCTGACAAGCTCGATCCGGTTGTTGGAAGGGAAAACGAAATCAAACGGTTGATTCAGATCTTATCACGCCGAACAAAAAATAATCCTGTTCTCATCGGACAGTCTGGTGTTGGCAAGACCGCAATTGTTGAAGGACTCGCAAATAGGATAGCAGCGGGAGATGTTACGTCCGCACTCGCAAGCAAGCGAGTGCTTTCCTTGGATTTAAGCGGATTGGTTGCCGGTACAAAATATCGTGGTGAATTTGAAAAAAGGCTCAAATCATTGGTTGACGAAATCATCGCCGCACAGCGGACAATCATTCTTTTTATTGACGAAATGCATACACTCTCAGAAGCGGGTCAAGCATCCGGTGCTATTGATGCCGCTGATATTCTCAAACCAGCGCTCGCCCGTGGAGACCTGCAGGTTATCGGTGCAACGACTATTGAAGACTATAAAAAATATGTAGAAAGAGATATGACGCTCGAGCGCCGGTTCCAGCCCATCATGATAGA
>CAZBNI010000121.1:0-3205 GCA_964493105.1 uncultured Gammaproteobacteria bacterium | reverse complement strand
TTTGCTGACTATGGAAAGCTCGTCAAACAAAAACTCGACGAATTAAAAGAAGGCGCTCGTGTTGAAAAAAATAAAGAAAAGAAAAATCCAACCGATTTTGCCTTGTGGAAATTTTCACCTAAAGATAAACAACGTGACATGGAGTGGGAAAGCCCCTGGGGCAAGGGTTTTCCTGGATGGCATCTGGAATGTTCTGTCATGGCCCAAAAATATTTGGGGGAAACTCTGGATATTCACTGCGGCGGAATTGATCTGATACCAATCCATCATACCAATGAGATAGCGCAAGCAGAAGCCGTAACCGGCAAACCATTTGTACGCTTTTGGCTGCACGGTGAGTTTGTGGTGATCAATCCATACGTCGGTACAACGGTACTCTGTGCAAGCTGCGGAGAAAAAAATCAAGTTGAAGATAAGGATCTAAAAAAAGAAGGTGGTTTTAAGAAAAAATGTGGTAAGTGCGGTAAAACAATTACAACAGAGATAAAAATGTCAAAATCTGATGATAACTTTACCACACTTTTCACCGTCAAAGAAAAAAAATTCAATCCACTGGCATTCCGGTATCTCACCTTTACGGCTCACTACCGTATGAAATTGAATTTTTCTTGGAAAGCACTTCATGCAGCACAAAATGCATTGGATAATATCTACGCACTCGTTGCTAATCTCGGTGAACCAAAAAATGTTTCCAATGATTTTGAAAAAAAATTCCTAAACACAGTCAATGATGACTTGAATATGCCTCAAGCGCTAGCGATCGTATGGGAGCTACTCAAATCAGACCTCACCGCTGGTGATAAAAAAGCGACCATATTAAAATTTGACGAAGTTCTCGGTCTCAATCTAAAAAACGCAAAAACGATTCAAATACCTGATGAAATCAAAAAACTCTCTACTGAACGGGAAAAACTGCGCGCTCAAAAAGACTGGGACGCTGCTGATGAAATTCGAGAACAGATTAGTCAAAAAGGTTTTCAGGTAGATGACACTCCAGCAGGCACCGTAATTAAAAAAATCAAATAAGCATACATGCTCGGCTACTTGCTAGCGATTGATGCTGCGTACTATTTGCTGTCAAAGAAACTATCAATAAAAAGCTGACCGAAAAAACTAATATCTATATTATTCTATGGGGCGCAACATTAGTTGCGCTTCCGTTTTTTGCGCTTGGGATTTATTTTGAAGGAGTACCAACAATAGATCCAGTTTTTTGGTTAGCGGTTGGAGCAAATACTCCGCTCTTGATTGCTGCAAACCTCCTTCTCATCAGGGGCTTCCAATTGTCTCCGTTTTCTTTAACATTACCCTTTCTGTCGTTTACGCCGGTATTTATGATCCTAACTTCGTTTATCATGCTTGGTGAATTTCCAAATATGTGGGGGTCATTGGCATTATACTGATACCGCTCGGCGCATTCTTACTCAATAGCAAACATCTTTGCAAAGGTTTGTGGGCTTCGTTTCACGCCATTCGATCTGAAAAAGGCATCGTACTCTTGATTATTGTTTCATTTATCTGGAGTATAACCGGAAATTCAGATAAAATCGCGATTCAAAATTCCTCTACATTTTTTACCTATTTGTGATAACGCTTACTGTAAGTACCATCTTACGGTAAGTACCATTATGACCATTATTGTTTGGCGCAGGCACCGAGGCCATTTAAGAAATGAGGTACAAAAAGCCGTTTCACTGCTTGCGGTCGTTGGGGTAACAAACGCAATTGTAACAACATTGCAAATGATCACAATTCAAAAAATAATCGTACCCTATGTCATCGCATTCTCTATAAACCATATGAGGATAAGCGCTCTGGCGCCTGAATAGTTCACATGATCGGTTATTTGTACGCACTGTGTGCGGCTGTATTATTTGCTGCGCGGGGCGGTTTGAACAAAAAACTAATTGTTGATTTTGACGGAATTTGTTCAAATCAAAAACCAGCTCAAGGAGCTGGCTCGAATAACAAAGAAACACAGCAAAAAACCGACCAAAAAACCGACGAAAGAAGAATCATAATCTGGTCCATAACAATTATCCAGCTTCTTCTCCACGGTGTCGGACTCATCATATTTGGAATTCCTCAAGTTGATGATCAATATTGGTTCCTTCTTATTGTGTTTAATTTCCCAGTATACCTGATCAAGCAATTTCTGATGATCAAGGAATTACAGACCTCTCAGCTTTCACGCGTAGGTCCATTGATGACAGTGAGTCCTCTTTTTGCCACATTATTCTCTTGGACCTGCTTACACGAAATTCCAAACATCTGGGGATTATACGGCGCTCTCTTAGTCGTCGTAGGAATTTACTTCATGGACCTGAAAAAATTTCGTACTGGACTCTTAACACCACTTCGCGCAATTACTACAGCCAAAGGAAGTAAATTCGCGCTACTGGCCGCAATGCTAATGGGTCTAGGTGGTAACCTGGATAAACTAGCACTGAACCTGTGTGATTCAAGCCAATTAGGCTCTGACCATGCGAGCGTTTTCTTCTACCAATTCGCGATCAATCTGGTAGTGGTAGTGTGGATGTCACTGGTATTTGTGCGAAGAAAGCCTCGGATGTATATCCACGGCTTCAGAAAGGGAATCGTCCCATTGTCACTACTGGCTATAGTTGGTGGAGCCGGTATTACATTCCAGATGCTCGCCATCCAGCAAATTCTTGTTCCTTATATTGCAGCGATTAAGCGAACAGGAGAACTACTTGGTAGCATTATGATAGGAGCGTGGTTTTTCAAAGAAAATAACCTGAGAAACTGCATATTTGGAGGACTGGTTATAGCAGTTGGTATTGTGTTTATCGTTGCACTCGGTAGAGTGTAATAATGTGAACTCAATACTAAAAGAGGGTTGATCTAAAGTCGGTCCTATTTTTTTATTCTTCTTCTATAATCTTCCGCTTTTTCTTTTCAGAAGCACCACCTTTGAATATAAACATCACAACTACTGGTGCGATAATCCAGAATGATTGTGCTGCAGTTGTGGTAAATACCTGTTTGGTAAGCGGTGCCAACACGCCTTCTAAAGCTTCTTTTGGAATATATGAGAGGACAATACTTACAAGCAAACCAACGTGTAAAATACTGTATAAAAGCACCTGCCACCACGGGCCCGGTGAATCTGAAGACGCAATAGTTTTTAGCAACGCACTTCGCGTAATTACAAAAAATAGGACAATGAAAAGCAGCACAAAGG
>CAZBNI010000120.1:0-3310 GCA_964493105.1 uncultured Gammaproteobacteria bacterium | reverse complement strand
TTCATACCATCTTTAATGTTGAGTATATCGCCATTGCCGAGCACGGGTATCTTGAGTTTTTTCTTTAGTTCATAGATCGGCTTAAAATTGGCATGGTCATTAAATCCTTGCTTGTAGGTACGGCCATGTACGGTAATAAGCTGAGCGCCCGCTGCTTCGACACCTTGGCTAAATTCAATCAAGTCATCCGCGTTTTCCCAACCAAGGCGAGTTTTTACTGAAACAGGCAAGGTAGTGGACTGCGCTACGGCTTTGACGAGCTCATACGCTTTTTCAGGATTTTTACGTAGCGCGATGCCATGTTCAGAGCGTACTACTTTTTTTGAGGAGCATCCCATATTAAGGTCAATGCCGTCAAAACCCCGCTTTTCACAAAACTTCGCGGCTGTAATAAATGTTTCCGTGTTCTTGCCAAATATCTGTGCAATGATTGGCTTCTCTCCTGGTTCAAACCGTAGTTTTTGTAGGAGTTTTTTCGCCCTGTGATCAATGCCGTCAGCAGAAGTGAATTCAGTAAATACAACAATTTGAGGATTGATGTATTTGCAAATCCTTCGGAACGCGATGTCAGTATAGCCATCCATTGGCGCAAGCGCGATAATCGGTTTTGGCAGACTATCCCAGAAGTTTTTTGGCATATTATATAAGTTTATCTGCCCCAAATTGCGTCCAGAATTTTAATTCTTGTTATATGTATCGCGGGGATTAATCCTGCTCCGATCGCAACCCATATCAAAGTTTCGAGTCGTGCGATAAATTCTCCGTAATTAACGACCAGAGTTGCGTCACAAATCGGGAGTACAAATGGGTGTGCATTAAAATACGGTATGACGACAAAAAAGAATATCAGTGAACCAAAGATTACTCCGGAGACTGAGTACACAACAGTTTGTAACAAGTACGTAATTTGGATGAGGTATGGTTTGATTCCTATGGCGCGTAAAATTCCAATTTGTTTTCTTTTATTCGAAATCTCTATATAAATGACGATAAATATCGTAATAGCCGCGATTAGAACGCCGACAATTGATAAAATAATATTTATGCTTAGAAAACTATCGCTAATTGATTCCATTAAATTACTTGCTTCTTTCCAGCTGTATATATTTTCAGTAACACCGTTTAATTCCAAGTTAGTTATTATTTTTTCTTCATTGCCGGTTTTATTGGTTTTTACGATTATGCTCGTTGACTGGTTTTTTAGGAGAGGATTAATTTTTTCTATCGCTTTTTTTGTGATGAAAGCCCTGTTATCAGTGTCAATAAATTTGGTATAAAATATCCCTTTTATTTTGAATCCGATGGATTTTTCTCCAAAGTTAAGCGATACAGTATCTCCAACAGAAACTCCTTGCAGCGAAAAAGGATTATTTTTTTCTGATGCTTTTTCTGTTTCGTCACTTTGGCCTGTAATATCGCGGCCTAAGATGATGCTGTCAGTATCATCTTGGTCCAAATATTTTCCATCAATCATTTTTTCAGATACTACGGTAACCTTTTTTTCATCATCAGGATTGACGGCCAGTATTTGCCAAGTGCCTTTTTTATTTTTGTATTGAAGGTTTCCTGGTACTAATAGATGGGCGCTTGATGAAACTACGCCTTCAGTATCGTTTATTTTTTCTAGTATCGAAGAAGAATTTTTTATTACCTCGTCGCCTTCCTTAGGTGTTATCAGTATGTTTCCGGTAGAAGTATTGATAATTTGTTCATTAAAACCGTCTATAATTCCATTGAAAAGGGAAGTGATAAATATCATGTTTATAAACGCGATAGACATGAAAAAAATAATCAAGCTCAGTGTCCATTTATTGCTTCTTAATATTGATTTCCACATTAGGAAAAAGGGTATTCGTTTCTCACTCTTCATATGAGTTTTCCATCTAAGAGTGTTATTTTTTTATTGGCATAGATTTCTTCATCTGGTTCGTGTGTTATCATTACAATAGTAGAATTATCTTCGTCATTAAACTTTTTAAATAAATTTAATACATCTTTCGCCGCGATTGTATCTAAGTTGGCGGTAGGCTCATCAGCAAAAAGTACGGACGGATTATTGATTAATGCCCTTGCGATAGCAACTTTTTGTTGTTCACCTCCTGATAATTGGCGGGGGAGATTATTTGTTTTTTCTTGTAAGCCAACCTTTGCGAGCAGTTTTTTTGCTTTTTGTTTGCAGCTTTTTGTCGCTTCAAGCATCATAGCCGGCAACATAACATTTTCTAAAGCGTTAAGTTCCGCTATTAACGCGTATTCTTGAAAAATATATCCCAAATGCTTGAGTCTTAGCATGGAACGTTTTTTTTCCGGTAACGACGTAACCTCACTGTTATTTAGAAATATTTTTCCAGAGTTTGGTTTGTCAAGCAATCCCAATTGCCTTAATAGGGTTGATTTTCCTGATCCATTTCTACCGGTTATAATTAAAAAATCACCTTCTTTGATTTCAAGGGATATTCCTTGTAATGCAGGTATTCTTACATCACCTTGCTTGTAAGTTTTTGTAATATTTTTTATTTTAATTAAACTGTCCACATTTTTAAATTAGTATTTGTTATCTACCGAAGTTATTATAACACTTTTTTAGGGAGGAAAAAAATATAAATTGCGCTACCAAAACAAAGTAATGCCATGATAATAAACAGCGTTGCAAAACCAAACCATGTTGCTATCAGTCCTCCGGCTAATGCTCCGATTGCGATTGTAAAGTAGGACATTGACCAGCACGCGCCCCATTGGGTAGCAGCATGGTGTTTATTAGTGTGTTTAGAAAACAGTGTATCAAACGCCGGGCCATATAGCGCGTTCCCGAAACCTGTAAACAATTGCACCACAAATAAAAACCATATTGACTGCGCAAAGGTAAGCAGTACAAAGCCAATCCCAATACACAGGTAACCAACAACAACGATGTATTCTTTTTCTTTGATTTTGTCAGTTAGTTTTCCGCTGATGAGCGAGGTAAAGCCGGCTGCTAAGGCGAAAACCGCTCCAACAATACTTGCATCCAGGAGCGAACCGCCAATATCTTTTACGAACAGTGCGTAGATTGGCGCGAGCATGGCAGAGGCTAACATGACAATTGAGTCGGTTGCGATAATGATCGGGATTGCTTTGTCTTTTTTTCGTTTGAAAAACATACTGGTTATTGGATGTCCAATTCAAATAATTCTTGGTAGATGCTACCAAAGTTAATTCCAGCGATTTTTTTTGATCTATATTTATCAATTATACTGTTACGTGCGTTTATAAGTGTTTGATTGTTGATACCATTATGGATTGCTAACTGAGCCTCTAGAAACGCAGCAAG
>CAZBNI010000119.1:0-3335 GCA_964493105.1 uncultured Gammaproteobacteria bacterium | reverse complement strand
CAAACCAGCAAACCGCAACTAGTTCAGCTGCTCCATCAAACAAACGCCCTGCAATCCAAAAATCTGATCAAGCAGAAAAAGAGCCAATCGCCGCAATTATTCTACCGCTTTCAAATCTCAGTCCAAATGTCCGCAATCTTGATGGCATTGTCAAAAGGCTAAGTACTACGATTAAACAACTATTTACTACACTGCATGCGTTACCAATTCTACCTGAATCGGCGATCAAAGATGCGCTAAATAAACTCAGACTGGAGGACATTCCCAATGCAACTGATTATGGAACAATTGCGGCGCTTACCAAAGCAGCAAATGCGCAACTTGTTATTTTTGGATCAGTGAGTCAGACTGGAACAACGCTGACAATCAACGTACAATTTGCCAACGTTGTTGCCAATAAAAAATTTGAACTGGCCAATCTCAAAGAAGGCTCTGATGATATTTTTAACATTGAGCGAAAACTGCGCTGGCATATCAAAAACGCTTTGAATAGTGGCCAAAATGAACCAAAAGAACCGGGCGAAGCTCCGCCAACTGACGAGGCTGTTGACCTACCAATTTAATATCTCAAATACTGCTCTGATATCAGCGAAAGGGCGCTTTTTTGGTACAACAAATGCTTTACAGTGCATTGCATTTATGGTACGATTAGCTCACAAAAAATTAGGAACCTATGTACATAACATGGTTTGGACAATCATGCTTTAAGTTGCAGGGAAAAGCAGCAACAGTAATAACTGATCCCTTTGAAGCGCAACAAGTCGGACTAAAATTACCTCGCGTCAACGCTGATATCGTTACTGTTAGTCATGATCATTTTGATCATAACAACGTGAAAGGGGTCGGTGGTGATCCATTTGTGATCAACACACTTGGCGAATTTGAGGTAAAACAAATACAGATCCAAGGCATACCATCGTGGCATGATTCAATCGAGGGCGCCGAGCGGGGAGACAATATAATTTTCCGATTTATTTTTGAAGATATACGCATTGCACACCTGGGCGATCTTGGAACGCTCCTGTCTGATGAACAACTTGAGCAACTTGGAAATATTGATGTACTGATGATACCAGTCGGAGGCGTATATACTATTAATGGCAAGGAAGCTGCTGAAGTGGTAAGCCAGATCGAACCGAGAATTGTTATCCCAATGCATTACAGAGTACCGAAACTAAAAATAAAACTTGAATCCCACGACCAATTTTGTGAAGAAGTCGGTATTAAACATAATGGAGTTGTTGAAAAACTGCGAGTTACAAAAAAAGAGCTTCCAACTGACGAAACGCAAATCTATATCCTAACAGTCTAACCTTGAGTATATGGCACCAGTTGATGCGGTTCGTCCGCCAAAAAAAGCAACCAAACCAAAAAAGGCTTCTGAGCCAAATAAGGAGCCGGTTTTCAAAACCAAATCGACTAAGAGGTCAGAACAGTCACAGCGTGATGAACAACAACCAACCGAAATCAAGGAAGTAAAAATGTGGGCGATTGTAGGAATCATTATGCTAGTGATCTTTATTACCTGGATTCTACTCTTGCAAGGAGGCAAGCTCTTTGGCGCTGAAGGAGACACTGGACTTAGAATTCTCGGCAATAAGGTCGCTGAGCTTTGGGAAACAATCCAGGATGATGTTTTAAAAATTGAAGATGCGCTAAAGGAAAAACCAGAACCGGTGAACGCCGAAGTAGAACGGATACAAGAGCTTGAAGAAGCATTATTTCCAGAACCTCCGACAACCAACAACCAATAATCTATGCCACCCCAAAAAAAGCAACCCGTAAAACAAACGCAACCAAAACCAACATACGGTACTATTGAAGAACGACCGATTGTTGCAGAAATGCAAGAATCATACCTCGACTATGCGATGTCGGTTATTATTGCCCGTGCACTTCCGGATGTACGGGATGGTTTGAAGCCAGTTCACCGACGTATTTTATATGCAATGTGGAGTATCGGTCTCCGCTCCGGTTCAAAGTTTAGAAAATCAGCCACAGTCGTTGGTGAAGTGCTGGGTAAATACCATCCGCACGGCGATACTGCGGTCTACGACTCAATGGTCAGAATGGCACAGTTCTTCTCCATGCGATACCAGCTCGTAACTGGACAGGGTAACTTTGGTTCTATGGATGGCGACGAAGCTGCTGCGATGCGTTACACTGAGGCAAAGCTTTCCCGCATTTCCGAAGAGTTGCTCTTGGACATAGAACGAGGTACTGTAAATTTCAATCCAAACTATGATGGTTCTCATAAAGAACCACAAGTACTGCCCGCAAAACTACCAAACCTGCTTCTAAATGGCACGACGGGCATCGCAGTTGGCATGGCCACCTCTATCCCACCGCACAATCTCACTGAGATTATTGACGGTATTACCCACCTGATAGACAATCCGTCAACAACAGTCAACGACCTGATGCAATTTATTAAGGGACCTGATTTCCCGACCGGCGGCATTATTTACAATAAAAAAGACATTGAACGCGCCTATGGAACCGGCAGAGGCTCTATTGTCATGCGCGGAAAAGCTGAAATCGTCGAAGGAAAAGGAGACACTTTTAGAATTTTGGTTACTGAAATTCCTTATCAAGTCAATAAAGCAACGCTGATTGCTGACATTGCAAAACTTGTGCAGGATAAAAAAATTGATGGCATTCGGGATCTCCGTGATGAATCTGACAGAGATGGAGTTCGGATTGTCATTGATCTAAAAAAAGATGCCTACCCGAAAAAAGTCCTGAACCGACTGTACAACCTGACCTATCTCCAAACGTCTTTTCATGTCAACATACTCGCGCTAGTCGATGGATTGCAGCCACGAGTGCTCAATCTCAAGATGGTGCTCGAAGAATATCTTAAGCATCGTCACGAGGTTGTGAGGCGCCGCACGCAGTTTGATCTTGATCGCGCAAAAGAACGTGCGCATATCTTGGAAGGATTGAGAAAAGCAATCGATAAAATCGACGCGGTCATTAAAGTAATCAAAGTGTCCAAGGATAAAGAGCAAGCAAAAATTAATTTGATGAAACGGTTTAAATTTACGCAGCAGCAGACAATCGCAATTCTCGAAATGAAACTGTCACAACTTGCCAACCTCGAGCGACTCAAAATACAGGATGAGCTCAAAGAAAAACGGGCGCTTATCAAAGAACTTGAGTCTATACTTTCTTCAAAGAAAAAAATATTCGATGTTATTAAAAAAGAACTTAAAGAAATCAGAGAAAAATTTGGTGATGAACGAAAAACCAATGTCAAAGCAAGCGCAGTCGGAGAATTTACTCAGGAAGACCTGATCCCCAATGAAGCAACGGTGATCATGATTACCCGCGAT
>CAZBNI010000118.1:0-3349 GCA_964493105.1 uncultured Gammaproteobacteria bacterium | reverse complement strand
AATTTTCCTCTTCGCTTCTTGGAGCGGTTTATAGAATTTCTTTTTTCCGAGCTGATGATAATAAATTCCTGTATCGTCACCACCACCCAACAAGATATACTTAGCAACTTTGTTCCTTGGTTTATAGTAGTGGTACACGCAAATTTTATTTGCACCCGTTGATTCACCTATGAGGTAGAATTTTCTATAGCCATTTTTTCTAAATATTTTATTGCTCCATTGATATCTTTGATGCAATCCTTAATTTTTTCGTATGACATACCGTATCGTCTACGTTTTGTGCTGCTTTTTCTGATAACGTTAAGCTTTTTAATATAATGCGCACCGCGATTATTAAACATGAGAAAAGAAATGTTTTTTTAGTTGAGCGCTTTGGCTTGCTCATACCGTTGATCATCGCGATAGAATATTGACGAGCTGCCATTACCATGCAGATGAATAGCGACTTTTTTGCTTCTAGTCGCTTAATAGAGTAACCCGGGCGATGTGAGACAGTCCCGAGTCTTGATCTGAATTAATTCAGGAGTTTGCATAAAATTGATAGAGGTAGTTTATGGTAGGTAGTAGGTGGTTGGCGGCGTAGAGAGGAATCGCCACATCATTTGATGTGGTCCGCCTCTGGCGGAAACCTCCACGGGATTGCTCCCATCCGCCAGAGGCGGACGCGTCTTCTTTTTAATGTATTGTTAAGTGCCGAAGGGGAGACTCCCCGTTATTCAACAGGGCGAGTGAACTCACCATCTTGGGCAATGCTCTATTCTGAAAATAGTTCGAACGCATTTCGCCGCCTGTGGCAGCGACGGCCAGACCCCCCAAAATTTGAGCGGCTTCGCCGCGAACTTTGACAATTTCAAGTTTTTCTAATGAGTTAATCATAACTCATTACAGTAAATTTTTCAAGAAAAATGAGCTTGAAAAATTTACTGCTTTGGCGGCAAATTGCTCTTGCACTTTAAAAAGAAAATGAGGCACCTCAGTTAAGAAGTGCCTCTTGGCGGGAGATCGCCACAACCGCGGCTGCGGTTGAAAAGATCCTTGTATGATCCTCAACGACCTCTGTTTGGTCAGTGATATCGTCGAGGAATTGGTACGGACGCGGAATCCGGAACTGATGGCTTGTTGGGAAACTGCCATCGTTGAGTTGTAGCCCCATTAGTCTGGCTGTCAGCTCTCTATCGGCTACACCGAGCCTTGCTTTCAGAAGCAGCGCCAGACCGATTTCGACAGGGTCACTCCCTACAACTTCCCCGTTCGCCCAACATGCTTCGTACCGAACATACCAAGGCGTCCGCCACCAGTAAGCTCGCGCATCGCCTTTTTCGAGACGATTTGCGAGATAATGGTTTGCCTTGGCTCGCACTTGCGCATCTCGCAGGACATTAATGGCAAGGGCTGTCACGCAGGGGTGTGATGTGGTCCAACCACCTTCTGGGTACCTCATCATCGCCACCATTTCTGGACGATAGGTCGCTATCCCACCATCAACTTGTTGGTGAGAAATCACGAACCTTTCTGCCCTGCCAGTTACCGCTCGATTGCTGAATTCTACTTTCGTCAGAAACTGGAGCACCCTCAGCGTACTATCAGCATCAGGTAGCGAGTTCTGGTTGTAAGACCAGCCGCCGCAATCCCACTGCAACGAAAGAAGCGCCTCGAGCGTTTCTTTGGGGACAATGTGAAACTCGGCGAGGGTTGATCCGATGCACGCCGTTGTCCAGGCGAGACTTGGCCCATGCCGGAGTTGGTGAAACTCGAGGCAAAGGCCTTTCTCGATACGCGACAACAGATATATCTTTGCGGCCTCAACTACTTCTTTTTTTCTCATCGCCTTTACCTCCTTTCCTTCCGTAGATTAGTAGCTGGAACAGCAGCACGAATGCGAGCACGCACCCCGGAGTCTGTGATATGGCCAGAAACCAATCTGGTTTGATCCAGCCATACACACTCCAGAGGGTGTATGTACAACAAGCCGAGTAGATGAGTGATGGAGCGAGTCCATCACAGCTCTTCCTGCGGTAATTCTTGACAATCTGTGCCGGAAGACCCAGCACGATGATCGTCAGCGACGCGGTGGTCGCCAAGAGTCCGATTACAGACATGGCTGGGTCCTCCCTAGTTTTGAATGTACATTATTAAGCCCACCCGAGTTTAACTGTTCATTCTACACCATAACTAACAAAAAGTCAATCCTAAAATACAAAAAAGAAATTCCTTGGAATTTCTATAACAAATGATATGAAAAAATTTTCTTTTACTTTGAATTAAATTCAAAACAAAACCGCCAACTGATTTTTTCGCCCAAAATTCCCTACAATTTGACCGCCGAGCGAAGCGAGGCGAACCAACGAAATTTGACTTTTCCTTACTGGTGCCGGAGAAAGGACTCGAACCTTCATGGGATTGCTCCCACTGGCTCCTGAAGCCAGCGTGTCTACCAATTTCACCACTCCGGCGTATGAGTATATAAAGAATTTAAAGGATATGTTTGACAACCTGGCCCGTGAACACTGAACTTGTTTCAGAGGAAGCGATGTTTCATCACTCCGGCTCAAGTAAGTACGTCTTGAGTACTATTCCCATCCAAGCCTTGTTTTGATGTACCAGTCATTAATACTGTTAAATCTATCAGACGGTATTGTAATGCGGGTCTCTTCAATACCACGGACGCGCTTGTCAATACAATAGTCGTATGAAGGGGAGTATAGGAAGAGTGCAGGTACCTCATCAGCAAGTATATTTTGGAAGTCAATGTATTTTTTAGCACGCTCGTCAGCATTGTCTGTTTGTCGAGCTTCTTCTAATAGTTTATCAACATCTTTGTTATAATAATTTGAAAGATTAAGGCCGCCGTTCAAACTCTGACTTGAATGCCAAAACGGATATGGATCTGGATCGGAACCTAGGATTTCTCCGTATAGGAAGGCTTCATAATTTCTTGGTTTGATTATTTCTTTATCAACACGGAGCGGATTCATAATTTTCAGTTCGATCCCCACCCCTATTGCCTCCCAGTTTTCGCGTAAAATTTCAGCCGTCTTTAGATATTCTGCTTGATCAACAGTTGTAAGAGAAAATTTAAGCTCAGCATCGTCTTTGGTGCGTAGACCTCCGCCCTCAGGTATTTTCCATCCAGCTTCATCAAGTAATTTATTTGCCTTATCTGGATCATATTTATATTTATCTAACACCGGAACAAACCCATTAGCTCCTGGCATTAAGAAAGATCTAGCAGCATGTCTACCAACCTTAGCTTTAACAGTCAGAGTATCTCTATCTATTCCATATGCAAAAGCCTGTCTAACTCTTTTATCTTTAAACCACTCACTTTGAACATTCCAATCAAGAATGC
>CAZBNI010000117.1:0-3444 GCA_964493105.1 uncultured Gammaproteobacteria bacterium | reverse complement strand
ATTCCGTTGTTGAAGTCAGATCCTTTGAAAGCTCGGTCGTGGCAGCATGACATGGCGCTGAACGGCTACGAAGTGGGTGGGGGCAGTATTCGTATTACTGATCCGGAAATACAGGCAAAGATTTTTGAGCTTGTCGGCATCACCAAAGAAGAGGCCAAAGAGCAGTTTGGGCATATGCTGGAAGCGTTTGAGTACGGCGTACCGCCGCATGGGGGCATTGCGCCGGGCATTGATCGTTTGCTGATGGTTTTATTTAATGCTGCAAACGTACGTGAGGTCGTTGCGTTTCCCAAAACTGGCGATAATAGGGAGCCGATGACTGGCTCGCCATCAAAGGTGTCTGATAAGCAGCTTAAGGATTTGCATATTGTGGTTGTAAAATCCTAAATCCTAATAACGAAATCCTAAATAAATTCAAATAATCAAAATCCAAAACGCAAAACGATTAATCTATATGTTTGGAACATTTTAATTTAGAAGTTGTTTAGAATTTAGAAATTAGGATTTATCATAGATGCGTTTATCTCAGTTGCAAAAATACATTATTCTCGTTGTGTCTGGGGAGCGAGGGGCGTTCAAGAGAGAAAGTCTTCGTGCTTTTTATAAAAAGCAAAAAAATAAACCAAATAAAAATGATCAACAGAGCATTATTACGAAAAGTCTTGAGCGATTGATTGATAAAGAGTTACTTGTTGGATACGGGCGGCGTACTCCAAAGAAATGGTTTATTGATGAGATTCGTTTGACCAAGAAAGGACTAGTAATTGCAAAAAAACTGCAGGGCGAGCAACAGATGCTTCCTTTACGAGTACGAAACGTTTCTAAGAAAAAGTAACGATAAGCTTATGAAAAGAAATTTTAAAACCATCGGAATCCTTTTCGCGACCTTGCTCTTTATATTTCCACAGACTGCTTTTGCAGATGGCATGGTTGTTGCCCCGGAAACCCAGTGGATCGAGGAAACAGACCAAAAGGCCGTTATTTTTTATGATCAAGGTGTGGAAACGCTAATCTTGTCGATTACATTTCAGGGAGATGCGGAAGACTTTGGTTGGATTGTGCCTGTTCCTTCAAGGCCAGAAATTACCAAAGGATCGTATGAGCTTTTTACCACACTAGAAGAGTTAACCGGTTACGTACCGTATCAAAATAAGAGCGGTATGTATATAGGTGGCCTTGAACAGTCTGCGAATGATGCAGTAACGGTCGTGGAAACCAAGAAAATCGACTATTATGACGTAACGGTATTATCATCAACTGACGAGAAAGCCCTTGCGGAATGGTTTAATGATAATGGCTATAATTATCCAACCTCAGCAAGTTATTTATTAAACAGTTACATCGAGAATGGATGGTATTTTGTGGCAATGAAGATTAATCCGGAAAGCCTTGGATGGACTGATGTATCGCGGCAATTACGATCCGGACATGCGACTCCCGTTTCTTTGGCTTTTGAAACAAATAATATCGTGTATCCGATGAAAATATCATCCATTGTGAATTGGGATTATAATCCTTATTATCAGAATAGGGTAATGGAACTCGGAAAATCGCCGGATTATTATTCCGCAGTAACTGTGCAGTTGTATGTGATTGCAGAAAACAAAAAAACATTGCCATCATTTTCAACCGGCTACGCAAACTGGATCAAAAAAGACAGCATTCAAAAGCTTGCGCTGGACGATCAAGGAGATCCGCTTCTGCAGCCAACTGAAAACAAATATTTCCTGACGAAGTTGACCAACTATATGTATTACGAGGATATGACAGAGGATCTTTTTTTAAGAGATGCCTCGACTAATGGCACGATCGGTGATCCAATTGAGGTAGGAGGACCGACGACCGCTACGCCGTTTTATATGATGGTAATCGTCGCCGTTGTGATTTCAATAGCATTTGCGGTCGTGATTCTTGTATTGAGTAAGCGGCCCGTGCGTGTTAGCGATGAAGAGTAATTAATAGAATATTAAAAATTCCCATGAAGGGAGAAAGGAACATTATATGACAGAAAACATTTTACCCCAAACACCAGCACCACCAAGGAAAAAGTCCAAAAAAGCGAAAGTGTCATGGGTCGCTGTTCTGCTGGTTATCATTTTAACAATGGTACTGGTTGGATTTGGCGAGCGTTTTATGTTTGATCTCAACCGTTGGTTTAATCCGGCATATTCTCAGTATGGAGGTCGTGCAACAGTTTCTAGTATTTATGAAGCAACACAGACCACGTATGATCTCGAATCGTATGAACTGTATCGATTGGGGATACACACCGCGTTTGCAATTCCGGTTCTTTTGGCTACATTTCTCGTTTACTATATTGTAAATTACAAGAAGCCGTGGAGTCCGAAGAGGCTTATTGTGTGGCCATATTTTATTTTTTCGATATGGATGATGATTCATCTGGTGTTTGAAACATTCTATTTCTTGATACGGCAATATAAAACATTGGGCATCTATGTCGTATTGATATTGCTCGTCGCATTATTTACGTGGCTCGCTTTGTTTATCCAGAAAAAGCACTATGAAAAACGACAGCAGCAAGATCCGCAAATTGAATAGCACTTATGTACGAAATAAAAAGATTGAATGTATTATCAGTAGCTAAGATTCAGACATTTATCGCAACTGTTGCGTATACTGTTGGGGCATTGATTGTAACGACGATTGGCTTGCTCTCGAGTAGCTATACGCGCCGTAACTTTTTTGATTTTGAAATTGATGATTTTACAATATTTACGGTTCTCATGTGGCTTGTCATCAGCGCTGCGATTGGCTTTATTGTTGGCGCACTCACGGCACTCGTGTACAACCTGGTTGCAAAATGGATAGGTGGCATCAAAATGGATATTACACTGGAACAAGATGACAATGAGCGGGAAACATTAGAGCCACAGGAACAGTAATACGTCATTTATATATCTAAGTAACTAATTGGTACGCATATGGCAATTCCAAAAAAGGTTTTAAACCACCTTGATAACAATAAAATAAAGTATGAGATACTAGAACATAAAATCGTCTATACTGCCTTTGATCTTGCGCAGACAATGAAGCGCAAATTAGGCGAAATAGCCAAGACAGTGCTTGTGAGAGCTGACAAAGAGTATTACCTTGTTGTTGTGCCGGCAAACTGCCAACTTGATTTTTCTGGCATCAAAAAAGCACTCAAAGTAAAAAAGGTCTCCATGGCTCGAGAAAACGAAATGAAAACAAAGTTCAAAGTAAAGCCTGGCGCAATTACGCCTTTTGGATCAGTGCACAAGATTGCTGTTCTAATAGACAATGCGCTTATGCAGGCAAAAGAAGTGGTGTTTGGAGCAGGCAGCTTTACTGAGAGTATTGTGATGAAACCAAAGGATTTTATTGGCCTTGAGCAGGCGCAGAAAGCCGTGATTGGCAAACGTGATAAATCAAAAAAAGACCCAAAACCAAAAGTAGTAAAGA
>CAZBNI010000116.1:0-3470 GCA_964493105.1 uncultured Gammaproteobacteria bacterium | reverse complement strand
AGCGCAACAACCCCTTTTGTATCAATAAACTTTCCGTTAAAAATACCGCCAATGAGTTTGACTGCGTCATGCTTTTTTGAAAACGTGTCCAGGAGCTTGGCCGGCAGTACCTCATCAGAAAAACCGGATGCCATTCCCAGTCCGCCTTCCAAAGAATCTACGTCGATGCCTTCAATTTTTGTATCCTTAAGCGCAACCTTGAGTAATGATTTCTTCGCCACGGTATACTCAATTTTTTCTTCACGGAGAATATTCCGCAGTTCGTTAGTCTCCATCACAGTAAGACCGTCAAAATTCACGAATACTGTCGCGTTCGCATCAGACAGCCGCTGTTTAAGAACTTTTACCGATTCTTGTTTTTGTTCTTTAGTCTTTGCCATAGATTTTTAATGCTTATAGATTATGGTATTTTTTATATCATTACTATACGCTATATGCAATTTAAAAAAGTCCGTGCTAACCACAGACAATAAATAATAGGTTTGCCTCGGCAGGTTTTATAACGCAATGATTGCGCCTACCTACGGTCTGTGGCTAAAAATTGATGTTAAAGACAGTATAACAGACTAGTGAATAACGTCAAGGGATAAATATTAAGGGTAAGCCCCTCTTACGGGGAAGAGTCATGAGAGTACTTTACCGAAGTGTACCACTCGTATGTGTGCCTATTGTTGGACATACGAAAGTATGTTACGTGTTTATAACGGTAACAGGCTATCGCCCGTCCGACCTGTGCTTAAAAAAGACCCTTAAGTGGTACATTTGGTAGCGCTAATTGTATGAATAGTAACGCAATACTAACTCAAATTTTAGGACGCTAAGGTGCGCTCAATTTTACCCTTCAATTCTTCTACATCCACATTCTGATTTAACGGTGTTGCTGTGAGCGCCGAAAATACGACATCTTTAATCCTCACTCGTCGAGCCTCATTGAGTTCCCTATTAAAACCAAGCTACAGTCTCCGAATCAACTCTTTCGCCGTAGACTCAAAATCCTAAAAAAGACCTGGATTAAGCCCGTTAACAGCAGTACCCACTATTTGACGCGGCATTTCTTCGGACTCGTGTTCGGTTTGATTTGGATTGCGCTCTCGTGAATTCATATTATTGTATCTCCGTTCCAATAAATTTATTTTCATCGAGTATTGCTTTTACATTGCGAAGATCAGTGCCCAGACATATGATTACTCGTACTCCAATTTTCTTCGCAAGTTTGGATGCTTCCGGATCAAACGGCACGTGCGCTCCCGGCTTCCATCTGGTGCCGGTCAATCCCAACAGTTCATTCCAACTCATCCGCTTCAATGGTTTGGCTGTTTTTACCTTGTTTGGATCTGCCGAATAGACATACTTGATATTGCTCAAATTAATTACTGTATCAGCGCCATATGCGCGCGCCAGCATAACAGCATCTTTGTCTGAAGAAAAACCCGGCACCCATCCTGATCCGATCAGGACCTTCTTTGAGGTACGAACTTTTGTGCGAGGATTACGTATTATATCTTTGTATGCCGCTGATCCAAATATTGATCGTACCAACGTCGCATTCAATTTCGTTGCGGCAATTCCGATCCAGTCTAAATCATCATGTGAAATACGGCCTGTCTTCCGTGCCGCATGCTGATAGTGCCTGCAAATATCCCCTCCTCCCGTAACAATCACAAACCGATATCCTTTTCTAACAAACGACAGGATCAAGGACTTAAACTTATTGAGATACGCTACATCAATTTTACCCGGTATGATGATCGAACCGCCTAATGAGATTACAATTGTTTTTTGTTTATTCATTATTGTAAATACTTTGCTTTATTTTCTAAATGCTCGTCATATGTTTTGCTGAAGACTATGCTTCCATCATCATTTACACGATGTAAAAAATAAAAATAATCAGTCTTTTCCGGATACAACACTGCTTTAATGGCCTCTAATGATGGATTGCAAATCGGCCCAGGCGGCAGCCCCCGATACTTATAGGTGTTATATGGATTATCAACTTCCAGATCATCAAGCGATGGCTGCGATTCCACTTTGTTCGTAACATAATTCACCGTGGCATCAGACTGTAATGCTACTCCCGTATTCATACGATCATAAAAAATCCCGGCTACTATGTAATGATCGTTATTAGCTGGTACCCCGTCATCATCCAATTCAATAGCAACTTCTTTTTCAATAATTGACGCGAGTGTAATGATTTCGTAAATTGACATATTACCGTTTCGTGCGGCCTCATACATTGAATCAGTAAATTTGTCATCGAAATTATCAAGCATACGCTCAATAATATCCGCAGCATTCGAGTCTTCATAGATACGGTAGCTGTCTGGAAATAAGTAACCTTCTAAGCCCTGATCTGCTGGCTTGTCCTGCAAGACAGAAAATTGTTTCTCGGGGATTAATACCCGTGAATCAGTTGATGCGGCAGCTTGTAAAAAATCATTCGCTTCCATCACGCCCTCATTTTGCAAATAACTAGCAATCTTCCGCGCAGTCCATCCTTCTTCAACTTTGATCCACCGTTCGGCAACCGTTTGACCAACAGTTAAAGCTCTCACGACTTCCCGAATATTCATATTTGGCCGTAAGAGATAATTTCCCGCAACAAACTCACTTTCTGACCTGTCTATATAAACATACGACTCAAACCAAAATTGGCTTCGGACGAGATTCTGGGATACCAAATTTGCCGCAATCTCTTTGACGCCTTCCCCTGCGTGAATTTCGAATAAAGTTTCCGAATCATCTGACGAAACCGTAAGATTAACTTGATTCAGAAAAAGCAGTACGCAAAGCAGTGCTGCTGAGATTGCTACAAAGATGAGAATAAATAATCCTTTTTTAAACATACGTGTTGTTAGAGGTATTTTTGCAGTTTTTTCTTTTTAAGTTGCTCAACAATTTTTTTCACATCATGCGCTCTTTCCTTTGAGCATACCAAAAGGCTGTCTTCAGTGTCGATGATAATCATATTGTGTACATCTACTGTACCAACAAGCCTGCCCGAATAACTGTAAATCAAATTATCTTTTGAATCAACGGAAAGATGCTGTCCCCTGATTACATTGGCATCATCGTGCTTTGAGAGAATATCTTTGACCGCGCGCCAGTTGCCCACGTCAGCCCATCCAAAACTTGCGGGTATCACTAGCATCTTTTTTGTTTTCTCCATAATACCATAATCAATCGAGACAGACTTCATCTTCTTGTACTCGCGCTCAACAACCTTCTTCTCGTCCTTGGTGCCTAGCGCTGGCTGTACGCGCATAAGAATCTTATAATTCGCGGGCAACAAACGTTTATACAGATTCAACAAATAATCAACCCTCCAGCAGAACATGTTGGTGTTCCAAAGATAATCCCAGCTTTTTAAATACTTGCGCGCTGTCGGGAGATCCGGTTTTTCAATAAAGCGCTGACCATAGAAAATTTCATCGTTTCCTGCTTGCTCAAAAAGTTTATTGACTTTT
>CAZBNI010000115.1:0-3475 GCA_964493105.1 uncultured Gammaproteobacteria bacterium | reverse complement strand
ATTGAGATGATCATGTACAAGTGCTAGTTTCATATACTAGCTAGCTGATCTCCGAGATAATACAATCCATGGAGTTTTAAATAAAATCTGCAAATCCAGCTTCTGTGACCAGTTTTCAATATAATAAATGTCCAGCTTTGCCTCATCCTCAAATTTTAAATCTGACCTACCGGAAATCTGCGCCAAACCAGTTACACCGGGCTTAATTGTCAGCAATTTTTTGTGCCAACGCTCATACCGAGAAACCTCCTCTGGTTCATGTGGCCTGGGACCGACTAAACTAATTTCACCACGAACTACATTTATCAATTGCGGAAGTTCGTCGAGACTTGTTTTTCTGATGAAGCGCCCAACCCTTGTGACGCGTGGATCGTCTTTGATTTTGAAAAGAGGCCCGTCTGATCGTTCATTTTGATCAACCAATTCCCGTTTCAAGAGATGCGCATTTTTTACCATCGATCGAAATTTATACAGAGTAAATATTTTTCCTTTTTCACCCACACGTTGCAGTTTTACAAGAACACCGCCGCGGGAATCAAGGAAAACCGCAATACTTACCGCGAGCAGTAATGGTGAAATAATTACAAGTAATATTGATGCGACAACAATATCAAAAATTCGTTTAATAATTCTTCCCCACCCGTCCAGCTTTGTACGTTTTACTTCAATGATTGGAATACCGGCAATTGTATTGATTTCAATATGTGTTGGCTGTACCTCAAAAAGGTCGGTGGCGTATTTAAACGTAATATGATGATCATTGCAAAAATTCCTCATCGCGTACCCCTCTTCTTTATCAAGGCCTGAATCAGCCTGTATCAACTCATCAATCGTTTCAAGATTTATTTTACCTGACAGTTCTTTTTGTACATCTTCATCAAAATGTTCGTGTCGAGCGACAATCCGATAACCAAGCAACGGCCGTTGATAAAGCTGTTTTACGATATCTTCCGTTGTTTTATCACCGCCAATAACAATGATATTATGCAAACCAATTCCCCTTTTAAGCATATAACGCTGAATGCCGCGAATCAGCAATCGACCAACAATTACAGCGATAATACTTAAAAGCCATCCAAACAGCACAATAAAGCGCGATGAAAAAAGCTCGCGTTGAAAAAAGATAATAATAATGACAATAGCGATACTTGCTGTACAGGCAACAAACAGATTGTTTGCTTCATCAATCAGTCGTCGGGTGTTCCGGATCGCGTATAAACCTGACAATGCAAATATTACTAAAAAAACTCCCGGTACAACAAAAATCAGCTGCATATACTGACTAAAGACGATCTCTGTTGAAACCGGACGTATCTCTGTAAAGAATGAGACAAAGCGCAATTGGTATGCAAAAATACCCGCAAGAACTACCATAAAATAGTCTACGGGTACCAAGAGCATACTAAATAGTAACTCTGATTTTTTCATTGTTAATTATAAACTGTAACAGTACTTAATTAGTTTTTGCGCCTTTAGCAAACCTATAAGCCGAATTCTGTACCCCCACACCGATTCCTTTAAATCATTAATTTACTAGTTTAAATAGAATTGGTGTAGGGGTGGCGATTATCTATCTAGGCTCCGCATTACTACGAAGCTCATGCAACCAACCCGCCAGTCATACGACCGGCCTATTTGGTCTTGCACCGGATAGGGTTTTTCTCACACATCAGTTACCTGACATGCCTGTGAGCTCTTACCTCACTCTTTTCACCCTTACCCACCTACGCTCGCTTTTAGCGAGCTTTGTTAGGCAAGCCCTGTTTTTTGGCCTGCCTGCCTTAGCTCACCACAGGTGAGCGAAGGTAGGCGGTATTGTCTCTGTGACACTTTCCCTAAGATACAACACTCAAAAGAATATAGAACTTTTGAACACTGCTCTCGGACGCATTTCGCGACTATCCACTTCTCCGCCAAGGGAGGAGGGTGTTCGGACTTTCCTCTTTCTTTAGCAGTTTTAAAACTGTAAAAAAGCAATCACCCAGTTTACTTAGGCACGATATAGCATAGCGAAAATGCACTTTTTTGTCAATATCACAAAGCCTAAGTATGTTATACTGATCCTATGAAAGATATTATAAAAATTGGTCACCGTGGTGCCTCTGGAACAACACCAGAAAATACCATTACGGCATTTAAGAAAGCTATTGAGTTCGGTGTTGACATGGTCGAGCTTGATGTACACTTATGCAAAACAGGTGAAGTTATTGTGCTCCATGATGAAACAGTAGACCGGACAACTAATGGGTCCGGTCGCGTCGAAAAAAAATCACTAGCTGACTTAAAAAATCTCTCAATAGCCGTGAACGAAACAATTCCTACACTGCAGGAAATTTTTAACTCTACCAGAGGATTATGTCGTCTTAACATTGAGGTGAAAAAAACCAAGCCAGCCCAAAAGGTTTTGGAACTAATCCAAAAAAACCAATCAGAAAAAGGAACCATGATATCGTGCAATTACATTACACCACTGCGTACCATATACGAGGCACATACTGAAATTGAAACGGCCTTAATTTTTTGGTCGGCTGAAACCGACTTCCGACAATTTTTATTTACGACGCTGTGTATAATTTTTTTACCAATTACTCACTGGGTTATCCTTTACCGTGCAAAAAAAGCAAAAGCGCAGTGGATCAACCTTATGAAACCAATCGTGGATACCTACCTGGTTAAAAAACTTCACAAACATGGTTTCAAGGTGGCAGTTTGGACTGTAAACAATGAAAAACAAATTCAAAAAATGCGCCAACGCGGTGTGGACGCGATCATGAGTAATTTTCCTGAACGCCTTTAGTTCAACAGATACTTTTTGAAAAACGAGATAACTTTATCCTCATATTCATGTTTTCTAATGGCATACGCGTCCTCGTGGTCAGCGTTCCGCACGAGCCAAAACTCCTTAATCCAGGGAGCTTTTTTTTGGAATTCCACGGCGTCTTCAAGTGGTACGCGGCGGTCGTGAGCTCCATGAATCACCATCAACGGCCGTTCATGTAATCCGTGCAAATATTTGATCGGATTAATTCGTGGATAATAAATTCCTGTTCGAAACTTAATTATCCATAAGACAAAATACCCCAGCGGAAAAAAGGGTATCCCTTTAAAATAACGCTGAAAATTTTGCCAAATTACGGATTTGAAGCGCGCGTAAGCGGAATTAATTACAATCGCCCTAATTTCAGCAATCTCCCCGGATTTCATTAAAGCAACTGCACCGCCCATTGAAAATCCTAATAATCCAATTCGTTCCATATTAACGTCTGATCTGTCTTTCAAATACTCCATTGCTCCGACAAGATCCAACTGTTCTTTTTGGCCAAAGGTGATGTATTTTCCATCACTTTCTCCAGACGAGCGGAAATCGAACATTAGAATATTAAAACCAGCCCTGTTTAAAAAACTTGCTTGCGGAAGCATCTGTTCTTTTGACCGGCCATAACCGTGTAACAAAATAATGGTCGCTCCGTTTCTT
>CAZBNI010000114.1:0-3509 GCA_964493105.1 uncultured Gammaproteobacteria bacterium | reverse complement strand
ATCTAATGCTGCATCCGACTACGAATCCGCCCTCCTTTTTTTACAGTTGCCCACACCAAATTTTTGGTGATGGCCTATCCGCCGAAGTCCTGATAATTCAGGACGAAGGCGGGTTGATTTTTTGTTGAAAATGAGGATAAAACTTGACATATGTATAAATAGTCGGGTATACTTATAGTATGAAAAAAGCGCTAACAAAGCGGCAAAAACAGCTTTTAGAGATCGTTTATCAATACTTAAAAAATAGTGGTTTTCCACCGACATTCGAAGAAATGCGCGAAGAACTAGGTGTTTCTTCAAATCAGTCAGTGGTTGATTTATTAAAAAAACTCACAGATGGTAGCTTTATTAAACGGAATGAGTCGGCGGCTCGTAGTCTGGTAATTTTACCGCTTGGATACGAAGTACTTGGTAAACCACCTCTCGTACCTTTTCTCGGTGAGACCACTGCCGGAGTTCCTATGGAGATGGTTGAGGTTGTAGGTGAATGGCAAGAGGTGCAGGGAGACGTTGCAAAATTAAAAGATGATGTATTTCTATTTAAAGTAATTGGTGATTCTATGATTAATGCGGGTATTGATGATAACGATGTCGTGCTCGTTAAAGAACATAAAGAGTTTTCCTCAGGAGACATCGTGCTTGCTCAGTTTGGTGACGTTTCTACTATTAAGCGATTTATTTCAGATGATAAGCCTCCATTTGTGTATCTTAAACCTGAAAATCCGGCGTATTCCGTTACACCGTTTAATGAAAAAACGAAATTGATTGGTAAGGTTATTTCAATAATAAAAAACGGCTATTGGCGGTCAATTAAATAAAAATTTATGCCTACAAAGAAACCTAATAAAACAAAAGAGGTCATTGGCCTAATTTTTCGTGATCCGAACTCCGTCTTTGGGCTTAAGGAGTTTGAAAGTATTAATATTGAAAAAGCTCTCTATATTATCGAAGACAGAAAAGGTAAGTATTACATTAGGGATATTATCAGTGAAAAACAAAAGCTAGTTTATGATGAAACAAAGGGAATGGGTAAGCCGGAGGAAATTGTCCGACAACTTTGGTTATATAAACTGATAACACAGTATAAATACCCGAAGAATCGAATTGTGACCGAAAAGAAAGTTTCATTCGGCCGTGAAATTCACAGCAAGGCCGCAGACATTATGGTTTACAAAACTGATAGTGTAACGCCGTATATTATTATCGAGGTCAAACGACCATCCGAAAAAAAAGGTATTGATCAGCTAAAGAGTTATCTGTCTTCTGAAGGTGCCGAAATCGGAGTGTTAAGCGATGGTAATGAGAAGATTGTTCTGTATCGGCCCTATCCAAAAGAGTATCAAGAATCTTTACGCGACATACCTCGCGCTGATCAATCAATTGATGATCTTTTTGAAGTCAAGCGGACGTGGGACGAACTTAATCCGAAGTTTAACTTTGTGGAAATTATTAAAAGCGTTGAAGAGTTGGCTTTGCGGCAGTTTGGCGGAGACGCGTTTGAAGAAATTTTTAAGCTCATTTATGCGAAACTATATGATGAAAAAATGGCTATGGAACGCCGTCCTGATAAGGAAGTACTGTTTAGAAAGTATCGCGATGAGGAAAAAACGTATCGCGTGATAAACGACCTATTCAGACAAGCTATTGATGAGTGGCCTGATACATTCGAGTCGACCGACAAAATAAAACTCCCACCTCAGCGTTTAAACCTCGCGGTTCCGCTTCTTGAAGATATCCGTCTCTTAGAAACTGGACAAGGTGAACTCGAAATAATTGACGCAACCTTTGAGCATCTCATTACTGAAGTCGCGAAAGGTAAAAAGGGCCAATATTTCACCCCTCGGCACGTTATCAAGATGTGCGTTAAAATGCTTAACCCGAAGGATAATGAGTATGTAATTGACCCAGCTTGTGGTTCTGGCGGTTTTCTCTTGCACTCAATGTACCATGTCTGGGAATCTTTACCGACCGAAGCTGCGAAAATGAACTATGCACGAAAATACTTATTTGGACTTGATTATGACGATAACATGCGTCGTATTTCCCAGGCACTGATGCTTATCGCGGGAGATGGTCGACATCACATTTTTAAGCGTGATTCTCTTGATGCGCGTGATTGGACTACCAGTGATAGCGAAGCAGCCCGGGTCGAACTAAGGCCTTTGCTTCGGAATTTGGAGAATACGTCGGACAATGAAGAGAATAGTAAAACATATCGATATCTCAATTTCGATATTCTTTTAACAAATCCACCGTTTGCTGGAGAGAATCCCGAAGCTGCCCTATTGCGTCAATATGAATTAGCTAAGAAAGACGGAAAATTAAAGAATAACGTTGAGCGTCACATCCTGTTCATTGAACGCTCACTCGATATGGTTAAGCCCGGCGGCCGTCTCGCGATTGTATTGCCGCAAGGAGTATTCAATAACACCAATATGCGGTACATCCGCGAGTGGCTGTTCAACAAAGCTAGAATTCTTGCGGTTGTCGGGTTGCACGGAAATACTTTCAAACCACACACAGGCACAAAGACAAGCGTTTTATTCTTGCAGAAATGGGGTGGTGAAGCTGGTGAGCCGCGAAAAGATTATCCAATTTTCATGGCAGTTTCAAAGCGAGGAGGAAAAGACAGTTCTGGTAGTTACATCTATAAGAAAGATAAAAATGGGATTTACATATTTGATAATCGTGGTCGAAAAGTGCTGGATCATGACTTAGATGATATTGCGGAGGAATATCTGAAGTTTTCTAAAGATTAGTTACTAAAGAATGATAGCGCAAAAGATACAAAATTATGCGTTCATTGATAGTCAAAATGAAAAAGCACCGCTGAGGGTCGGAACCAAAAGAAGTATTTTATTGTCGTGATTCTGAAAGAGAGTATATATCATAAGTTATAGTTTGTTAATATAAATATCAACATGCCTCATGACCTATTAAAATTGCATAAGAACTATTTTCAAGCTCAGATCGAAAATCTGAATGCTTCAAATAAGATATTCATTGAGTTCATTCGTCAGTTATTTAGTGTCACTACTTTTTATTTGATATTTACAGCAACACTCTTCTTTTTCCTAGAGAGTAATTTAGATCATGTAGTTTGGGGGCTTACTGTGAGTGGATGGATTGGGTTATCAATTATTTCTGGTACTGCCTCTCTCGTGTTGGGGATTATTGCACTGTGGGGCGATAAAATATTTTTACTCAAGTCAGCTCGATATTATCAAAAAAAATCAAATGACGTTCTTAACTACATTAAGCAAAATTCACAAACAGAAATTAAGTCTATTCCGGATGAGTTAAAAGTGGATAAAAAGGAAATGACATCTTCCGCTATAATAAATTATCTTGTGTTTTTTCAGACCGTGCTTTTTATCGTCCTGATTGTTGGAACGGTTATTCCTATAGTCACAATATTAGTATTTTAAATATATGGCCACTTTTTCAATAATTAAAAAATCCCAACTCAAAGGTGTGCATCGGCTGGATGCGGAGTATTTTCAACAAGT
>CAZBNI010000113.1:0-3516 GCA_964493105.1 uncultured Gammaproteobacteria bacterium | reverse complement strand
GATGAATCTCTGGGCTCCAGCAATACATCATCAAATGTTAATGCTGTAGGGAATTGATACTCTTTCATACTGTTTTTATTGGATAAAAATAGTATTCGATAGTATAGCACAAATCTCCGCGCTATGTAAGGGAACTATAGGGATCGGCAGGAACTCATTTCGTTCATTTATCCCGTTAGAAATAATACCCCGATGAAATTTCTAACGTGATTTATTAATAGGCAATATCAATAACATGCTTGGTTGACCATTCATCAATCGGCTCATACAGATCCACTTTTGCATACTTTGGGTATAAAATAAAATCTCGGTATCCACTTTCACGGCTCGCGCCACCATTAGAAAAAATTGACAGCAGTCTATTATCAAACATTAGTTTGTATCCAGCAGCAACATATTCATGAGACCGTATTAATACGGATCCATCGATAGTACTCATAAACGCACCAAATACATCTTTGCCAAAAAGATAGCCGCTTCCGCGACGGTAATTGTACATAAAACCGTTAGTCTCGTCAGTTGGATCATTCCATCGCATTTCATGACACAGTGACTGATTTTTTAGTTGTAGTAATGATTTAATTGGTCCCACAGGCGTACCACCGTGTACTGCGACAATACCATTTGCAGTCACCACGATTGCGGGAAATCGTTCAAATAAATCATTGAATCGTTGGAACACATACTGGCCGTTCTCATAACCAAACCGGCGAATGCAAGACCCTAATAAACCGTATGACTGACCAACCGTGGTTTCTTCATGATTACCGCGTAGCAAATAAACATTGCGAGGATATTTACATTTCAGGTTGAGTACAATTTCCAGATTTTTCACGTCTTCCTTGCCCCGATCAGCGAAATCACCCATCAAAACAAGATACACATTCTGTCCTTCTGCAATTCGTTGATGAAATCGTTCGTGCTCAACAACTGACAAGATTACTAGGGAATCCCCGTGTGTATCGCCGATAAAAATGGCTTCTCCTTTTTTTGGCAGATAGACTGCCGGATAATTGGAAAAAGCCTCGCGTGCCCGAATCATGCGTATATTTCTCTTTAGTTTACCCTTGCCCCTTTTTTCCTCCCCACGAATGATATGGTCGGTCGCAGCGATAAGACTTATAAAGTCTCTCCACGTGTGCGCCACTTCATACCAAAGTGCTCTTTTTTTCCGTGTTGCACCCATAGTTATGGCGTAATTACTTGAATGTAATTTGGAAGTATAGTAACCCGTAACTCTTTTGTTGGCTTAATGATTTCTCCATCGAGCTGTGACGCAATCTTTCTGTTGGTAGCGATTGAGATCTCTTTGCCTGAATACATGTGCACAATGCGGAGATTTTCATGCTTGCCACGCATAATTTTTGGTATAACCCACAGTGCGTTAAGTCGACTTGTTTTATCAATAATACAAATATCAAACAGGCTATCGTCAATTTTCGCCTTGGGTGCTATCTGAAAACCGCCGCCGTATGTTGTACCGATACCACACGCAACTAAAAAAATTTTTTTATCCGCAACAATTTTACCATCGACCGTTATCAAAGCCTTACGAAACCGATATGTCATAAGTGTCCTTAAAACCGTTATAAGATAACCGAAAAAACTATTGGTTAATTTGAAGTACTTTCGAGCGCGTGTTGATACTTCACCGTCAAACCCGGCACCGAACGCATTAATAAAAAAATACTTGTCATTTACTTTTCCGACGTCTACCGCACGCGTTGTGCCTTTGCGCAATACTTTGAGGTCTTTTTTTAAATTTTTTGACAGTCCGACCACTCGCGCATAATCATTACCAGATCCAATAGGCAAAATTCCAAGCTTTGCAGACGTGTCACTAATGCCATTGACTACTTCGTTTACTGTACCATCACCGCCAACAGCAACAATGGCCTCGTACTTTTCCGAAGCTCTATGGGCGAGCTCGGTCGCTTCTTTGGGTTTGTGCGTCATTGCGACTGTGAAATCCATATCATGCTTCTTACAAAATATCTGAAGCTCTGTAATTATATCAAGCTTTTTACCGCCTCCGGCAATTGGATTTACAATAAAGTAATAGTTACGAAACATAACGATAATGTTGCTGAATTTACTTTAGTATACCGTACTTATCATGAGTCGTTAAGTAGAATACTACTTTTTACACCAGCCTTTATCATTACCAAACACTCCACATTGTCACTCTGAGCGAAGCCGAAGAGTCCCCTGACCAAATGTCAGGAGATGCTTCATTTCATTCAGCATGACAATTACTCCCAAACTCCTCCACGCTCGTTGCCCTATCAATAGTAAATTCCCCAACGCGAGTACGTTCAAGTTCTTGCAAATAACCGCTGACACCAAGCGTTTCCCCGATATCACGCGCAAGTGAACGAATATAAACGCCTGAGCCGGTTACCGCTCTGATTGTTAAGAGCGGCCATGAATAACTAGTAATTTCAATTTCTTTAATCTCTACTTCCCGAAGACCGAGCTGTACTTTTTCGCCATTTCGTACTCGTCGATACGCCGGTTTCCCTCTTACTTTAACCGAACTATACACAGGCGGCATTTGTCGGATATTTCCAATAAAACCAGCGCACGCTGATTGAACATCCTCTAGAGTAGGTATCTTTTCAACTTCATGTTGTTTTTTCTCGCCCTCCTTATCATCAGTAATGCTCTCCTCGCCAAGACGGATAGTAGCAACATACTCTTTTTCTTTTTTCACAGCCTCACCTAACTTTTTTGTTGCTTCTCTGCCAATTCCAACAACCAAAACACCGCTCGCCAATGGATCAAGCGTGCCTGCGTGCCCAATTCTTTTTATCCCCGTAATCTTGCGCAGTTGGTCAATAATGTCATGCGAAGTTGGGCCCTTTGGTTTATAAACAGAAAAAATATCTAGCATAGCTAATAAACGGCTGTAATAAATAAATTAAATTATTTATAAATCATTTTCTGTTTTAACCTTAATTCTATTTTTCTTGAATAAAGCAACTGTAACTCCATCACCCCTTACCAGAGTATTTGAAAAAGTCCCATCGTAAGTTTTTCCAAGCCCACACGATGGACTTTTGGATTTTGCAATAAATTCTTTTACATCAAACAGCTTAGCAATTTTTAAAGCTTCCCTAGCTCCTTTGGCAAAATTTTCGGTTACATCAATTCCTTTTTTTGAAATCACTCTAGCTTTTCCTCGAAGCACTTTATCGCCATTACCACCCTTAATTTCAGAAGGTATCCTGGGCGTAGAAAGACCACCCAATTGCTCCGGGCATACTGGTATAACTCTCCCTTGTTTAAACAGATTAATGGCCCTTGGGCAAGGTTTAGATTTCCCATCATAACAGCACTTTACACCCAATAAACATGCACTAATTAATTTTCTATTTTTCATAAAAATTTTTTAATAATTAAAAGGGCTATTGAAATAAATCCAATAACCCATAAAATACTACTTAAATAGTGTTTCCTCCTCAAATAGTTCCAATATTCTTTTAAGAGAACTTCTTATTCCCCTTCTGTTTACAC
>CAZBNI010000112.1:0-3521 GCA_964493105.1 uncultured Gammaproteobacteria bacterium | reverse complement strand
CTCATTGGTGGGCGTATACCCTGTTGGGTTGTTTGGAAAATTCAGTAGTAATATTTTTGCTTCTGATTTTTTAAGCGTATCAATTAATCCATCTACATCCATGCTACCGTTATTAAATAGTGTGGACGGCACCAGCTCTGTTCCGTACGTAACATTAAATGCCAATTTGTAATTTCCCCAAAACGGTTCAGCCAAAACAATCTTGGTGTCAGGATCAGCAAACAAATACCCAGCAATGCTCAGGCCGTTGGTTAATGCGCTGGTCACGACTGGCAAGCTAATTTTTGTTTGCAATGATGGATTTTTCTTAAGCATCATTTCTTTCCATTTCTTACGCACTTCCTTTTTGCCAAAACTCGGCGCGTACGGAAAAACATCTCCTTTATCAATAGAGATGTTCTGTGCAATAGTATCCAACGCCATGACACTGCCGTCATCTTCACACGCCATGCCGATGGTTGCATTGAGCTTTGTGCCTTTTGCTTCCGCAGTCTGTCCCAAAATTCCCTCATGCGGAAAAAATATCTGCTTGCCCCGATCTGACAACAGTTCAAAAACAACATGACTCTCCGTAGAGATCGTTTGGTTGAGTTTTTCAGCTTGTGGCGTAATTGCTGCCATAATAATTAAAGAAAAGGGAGAAGGTTAAACCGCCCGCTACTTCATTATATGGTACCAGCAGTATAGCTTATTTACACCTTTTAATCAAGGTTTGCTAAGATAGCTGGATATGATAAGCTACTATAATATAAAAATAAACACTGTTCTACTTAATAGGAGGAATCATGGCTAACCAACAAAGCTGTGAAACCAAGATTGTATCAGGCGAACGACTTACTGCAAACGGTTGTCCGTATTGCGGAGCAAAGGCAGGCTCGCCTGAACTCTGGCGTAAGAAATCAGAGCTTCCGCCAAAACTCCAGCCGTGCGGTAACATCTCCCGCCATACCTGCGGAGGATGCGGGAAAGTGTGTATCAGTATTTCCGGCATTGTACTTCCTGATCTCAGGAAAACACTTGGCCTTCCGCTACAAAAAGCCGCGTCTTGAAAAGGATCCCATGTTTCTCAAATCGAGACCCCCGATTTCCGTGGGTCTCTTATTTTAGGAAATTTTTAATACTTACCAAAGTTTAAATCAACTTTCTTTATCAACTCTAATATCCCGTCCGGATACAATATAAGCTCGTGAATAACGCTCATCGGATGCCACTCTAAATGATATTGATTATCCTCATTATTTCGTTCTTCTTCTGGACCACCGAGTTTTGCCTCTCCGTCAATAATCTCAGTTAGGAAAATATGGTGCGTCCTATGGTCAAAATCATTGTACAGTTCACCAAGTTTTTTTGCGGCTCGAACCGTTAATCCTGCCTCTTCCTTAATTTCCCGTATAAGCGTTTGTTCTGCTGTCTCGCCTTTTTCCATACTGCCACCCACGAGAATATAATACTCCTGCCCATTCTTTATCCGGTGAAGCAGTAATATTTTTTTGTCTTTAATAATTACGGCTGACGAGCGCCGCGGGTACTTATGAAATGACATGGTATAAAAATAGTTTATTTTAATTTCAAACCAACCAAATGCTTTTTAATAAACTTCTCAATATATTGTACTGTTTCCTCTTTTGCATCAGGGGGGCTTGATGCTACCCACATGGCGTGGTTGTAAAACTGCCTTTGATCAACTTTTAACCATTTTTTATTCTTTAAAAGCAACGTCAAAAGAGCAGTCATCGCAATCCGTTTATTGCCGTTTTGGAATGGGTGGTTCTTTATTAAAAAATAAAACATAATGGCGGCCTTGCCGGCCAATCCGGCATACAGCGGCTTCTTGTTAAACCGTTGGAATGGTGTGGCTAAACAACTTTCCAGCTTATTTGGATAACGAGTCTGAAAATCCGGTATTGGCTCATGAAACGTTATCCATTGCTTTGCCAACCGAAAAGCAACATACTCAATCTCTTTTATTGATAATTCCTGTATACTACGCATCAGCCAATAATTTTAACGTCTCATCATATTCTCGTATGGTTTTATCAACTGCTTTGTTAATCACCACTTTTTCCGCCTCGGTTAATTCAGCATCTTTACCGCCCAGTATTGCTTTTTTTTCAATGATGTAATTCCGGCCAACCCTTTTTGCAGGAATCTGGCCGTTTTTGATTCTATTAAAAACAGTAACCCGGCTTATTCCGAGCTTTTCAGCGGCTTCTGCAGTTGAAATATATCGCTTATCTTCCATAGAAATAGTCTCTTTTGTTAACTTATATTTATATCTTAACATAGGTTAAAATAGTTGTCAATACTACTTTTTCTTAACAAAAATATTGACACGCTAAAACTTTTCTACTAAAGTAACCAGGTTCATTCTGCCATTTTTACAAAACCCAAAACCAGTCCTCGGATGAGGATCAAAGATCCGGACGGATCAGGAGGTGTTATCATGGCGCTTCGAAAAACAGAAAAAGAGAAGAAAGCTGCTCAACAACGGCGTCTTCTCAGCGAGTTCCCATGGCTTTTTGCCATATGTAACGAATGGTACTTTGAACGGTACCTTGGTTGGCATGATATCGAAGTACACGGTATCGACAATCTCAGCTACATGGATGAACTACAAAGACTTTGCCTCGCCGACACAAAAGGCGATGAAGCAGTCTGGCTAATTCAGGGGAATCTCAAACATATCTACTGCAATGCCAATCGCGTTAGTGTGCTGCTGACAGATCGTACCTTTGTCGAAAACATCCGGTACGATCAATATTACCAGCGCAATTACCCGGTAACCTTCATTGTGGTCGTAACACAGCCCAATCCAGCGAAGAAAAACAAACGACTTATTATCTATCGGCCACAAAAAGCTATTGGCCAATTAAATAGTATGATCAACGAAATCGGATGTTATGCTGAAGGGGTTCGCCGGCGAAGAGATAAAATTCCGACAGCATAAACCGGATGTAATCTCTACGGTCCCCACCAGTCATTTTTTTGACAGGTGGGGATATTTTTATAACAAAAATGATCTCCCATTCCTCTTCATCTAAAAACAAAGCGGGGGGTATTTTTTCTTAGCTATATATTCCTCAATTGATTTTAGAATATCAATATCGGTTTTATACATTATTAATTTGCGAGCTTCGTTCAGTGAAAACAATTTCATGCTCCGTCCTTCTCTTTGCTCCATCTTTTGTAGATTATTCTTTAGCGGTCCAATAAATAACCATATCTTATTATACGACTTGCCATCAGGCAAGATGACTTTATGGTTATTAAGAAATTCAAATTCCTCAAGATTAAAACCTAGCTCCTCCTGTATCTCTCTCGTGAGTGCTCGCTCAGGCGTTTCTCCTAATTCAATACCTCCCCCAAAGTATCCCCGCGCTCTCGTTTCTGTGATATCGTATCGGTCTTGTAAAAGGATTCGACCTTGGTCGTCGTAGAATGCAATGACCGCTTTTTCACTTTTTTTCATCCGCAAACTATTTAATCCTCGACAGTTATCGTTTCCTCTACTTCGACATCCG
>CAZBNI010000111.1:0-3533 GCA_964493105.1 uncultured Gammaproteobacteria bacterium | reverse complement strand
TTATTCTCATTTTGGGCTCCTTCAAGAGTCCGAAATGCATCTGAACTTATTCAGATGAACAAGGTATTTCTATCAGTCCAGCATTGACAAATAGAAATGACTGTGATATCCTCTCAAGTTATTGATTAAACTAAAAAGCGCTATAAACCTCATATAAGAAAGGAGTCTAAACAATGACTCAGAGCAAAAAAATATCCAGCTTGACAGCTTGTCCGGCCGGATATTTTTTTGCGAGTAGTACAAAGGCGCGATATACTTAATTGTATGGGAATAACAAAACCAGCAACTATTGTTTCAATCCCCCAAAAACCGGGCGTTTATCTATTCAAAAACGCAACTGGAGATACATTATACATCGGCAAGGCAATCCGCCTCCAAAGCCGGGTTGCTTCATATTTCCACACAACTCCAAGTCATGCGCCACACAAACAACTAATGGTTCCAAAAATTAAAAAAGTGGAGTACATTATCACATCATCAGAAACCGAGGCACTACTTTTGGAATCAAATCTTATTAAAAAACACCAACCCCCCTATAATATCGATCTCAAAGATGATAAAAACTTCCAGTATATTAAGATCACCACCACTGAAGAATTCCCACGAGTGTTCACCGTACGTAACGTACTCAAAGACAAGAATAAATATTTCGGGCCGTATGTTTCAGGATCTTCCGTAAAACAAACATTACAGCTACTCAGAAAGCTTTTTCCGCACCGCAATTTTCCCAAAGCACCATCACGCCAACACATAAAATATCTCATCGACCGCTACCCCAATTTACATGGACCACGTGATCCAAACGAGTATCAGAAAACAATCGAACGTATTATTAATTTTCTCCACGGTCACTATGGAGATATTCAAAAAGGATTAACTTCTCAAATGGCAGCAGCATCTGAAAAACACGAGTACGAAAAAGCGGCAACAATCCGTGATAAAATCCAAGCAATCCAACGCCTTTCCGAAAAACAAAAAGTTGTCACCGTAAAGACAGAAAACATGGACATTGTTTCAGTTGCCACCGAGCACACAACTAGTGTAATTAATGTTTTCCGAATCCGTAACGGTAAATTGATCGACAAACAAAACCTAATCCTGAGACACGCGGCTGATGATGAACCGAGTAGCGTCGTACAGGCATTTGTACAGCAATATTACACTCACGTAACTGATATTCCCTCGACTATCGTACTTCCGATTGTGCTTCCAAACACCAAAACTATAGAAAAAACATTTTGCGTAAAAATTCTGGTGCCACAGCGTGGTCACAAAAAACAACTGCTCAAACTCGGACATGAAAATGCCTCAGCATATCTTACACAACAAAAAGAATCATGGGAGCGAGATGAGACCATGATAAAAAAAGCATTAGAGGAGCTGAGGCGGCATGTGCTGCTCTCAAAACCGCCTCAACGTATTGAAATTTTTGATATTTCAAACATTCAAGGTACAAATGCCGCTGGTTCAATGGTGGTGTTTATCAACGGAAAACCAACAAAAAAATGGTATCGGAAGTTTAAAATCAAAACGATATCTGGCTCCAATGATACTGCCATGATGGCGGAAGTGCTCTCCCGTCGTTTCAATCACCAACAACTCGAAGACCCCGAGAAAAGCCGGGTGGCTACAACCAAATGGCCACAACCTGATCTAATTATTCTTGATGGCGGAAAAGGGCAACTCAATGCTGTGCTAAAAACAATAAAGCAACGAATACCTGTTATTGCGATCGCAAAACGCAACGAGGACTTGTATCTACCACAACGAAAAAATCCAATCAATCTGCCGACACATTCGCCTGCTCTTCATCTTATTCAGCGCATGCGCGATGAGGCGCATCGCTTCGCGATCACATTCTACAGAAAAATCCATGAAAAAAAATCACAAAAATCAATTCTCGATGATATCCCAGGAATCGGACCAATAATGAAACAGCGTCTTCTCACCACATTTGGATCAGTAGTGGGAATACAAAATGCAACTCAAAAAGAATTGGCCAAAATAGCAGGATCAAAACGAGCACAACTAATCCGTGAATATATACGACCTTATCAAATGCCAAATATGCCCAGGAAATAGCCAACCAAAAAGCTTCCGCCGAGTGCGTAAAAAAAACAGCCGAAGATGAAAGTTTCTGGATCAAGCGTAAAAAAATTACAAACCCTACTGGTACAAAAAGGGAGTGGTCGCCAATCGCTTGACAAAGAGCATTGATTCTGATACCGTAGATGGTACTCTTACACGACAATTTTTTATACCAACATATGAATACAAGCGTATTAAACATTGTACAAATCGTACTTGGAGTAATCCTCGTTACGGTAATTCTCCTCCAAAACAAGGGTTCAGGCCTTGGCAGTGCTTTTGGTAGTGGAGGTGGAGAAGGTAATGTTTATCGAACAAAACGCGGCTTCGAAAAAATACTCTTTCGATCAACGATCGTTGTGAGCATCCTGTTTCTGGGCACCGCATTAGTAAACGTTTTAATTCGCAAGTAATTTTAAAAGAATCACCACGCTGTGAAACAGTCTGTATTAAAATTTTTTCAGAATACCAAGAAGCTCTTCCGAAAGCAAGCGAATGAGATAACAAAACAAATCAAGACGCCTTCTGTCTTGTCAGAACCCGCTGAGCTGGACAAAAAGCTCGTTTTGTCGTTAGCAAAACAACGGTTTCCCGCATGGAAACAGCTTCATTACTTGCCGGAATACCTTTCACAAAAGGAAAAAATAATTATTCGGGTGTTGCTTGCGATTATCATCATTAGCCTCGGATTCCTCGTGGTGCGTTTTTATCAACGACATGTTGTCTATTTACCCCAAGAAGGCGGTTCCTATACCGAAGCACTAGTAGGCCAGCCAATGTATGTGAATCCGGTCCTTTCACAAAACGATGCGGATCGCGACATCTCATCTCTTATTTTTTCCGGGCTGTTCCGATATGACGAGAACCTAGAACTAGTGCCCGATCTTGCGACCACATATGAAATCTCAGAAGATAAAAAAATATACACAGTCCATCTCCGAGAAAACGCTGAGTGGCACAACGAAAACCCGATCCTCGCTGACGACATTCTCTATACGTTTGAAACGATAAAAGATGAGGATTACAACAGTCCGCTCTATCAAAATTTCCGCGGAGTTGCGATTGAACGAATCGATGATTACACGGTCACCTTTACACTTGACGAACCGTTTGCGCCGTTCGTTTCAAATTTAACCGTCGGCATCTTGCCAGGACATATTTGGAATGATGTTACGCCGGCTAACTTCCGGCTTGCGGAGTACAATACAAAACCGATCGGATCAGGGTCATTCAAATTTAAAGAGCTCGTCAAAGACCGTTCTGGCAATATCAAATCATACGTACTGGAACGAAACACCAAATACCACGGCAACATACCCTATATTGAAACAATCACTTTTAAATTTTATCCTGATTTCGCCTCGGCCGTCGAAGGTGTAACCAATGGAAATGTTGACGGTGTCAGCTATGTACCAAAGGACTACCGGGATACGATAAAACAAAAG
>CAZBNI010000110.1:0-3577 GCA_964493105.1 uncultured Gammaproteobacteria bacterium | reverse complement strand
AGGTAGTTTTAGCAATAAATTATAATTACATGGCTGACGACAAGAAGGCACAAGAAAAAAAGGTTGATAAGTTCAAATCCAAAATATTACTGGTAGAGGATGACAAAATGCTCGCTGATATGTATATTACCAAGTTTTCAAAAGAAGGCTTACAAGTAATGAGAGCTGAGGATGGCGCTGAAGGACTTGAAAAAGCAAAATCCGAAAAACCGGATCTTGTTTTGTTGGATATTATTATGCCTAAACTTGACGGGTTCGCAGTGCTTAAGGAAATAAAAAAAGAACCTGGCCTTGAAAATACACATATTCTCCTTTTAACCAACCTCGGTCAGTCGGAGGACGTTGAAAAAGGACGGGAGCTTGGAGCAGATGACTATTTTATCAAAGCAAACCATACGCCGGCAGAAATCGTAGAAAAAGTGAAATACATGCTGACTAAGAAAATGCAGGAAAAAGAATAATTAATCATTATATTACACACAAAGAAAATGCGAACCAAAGATCCAAGAAATGAAAAAACCGTGGTTTTGTTAAAACCAGATACCGTGAAGCGTGGTTTATCAGGAGAAATACTGTCACGTTTTGAAAAAGCGGGTTTCAAAATCATCGGCATTAAGATGATGCATGTTGATGCTGACATGGTCGCCGAGCACTATCCTGATGACAAGGAGTACCTGACATTGGTTGGCGAAAAGACTCTGAAAACATATAAAGAGTATGGGGCAGATCCCAATGAGACAGTCGGCACTAAGGATGCTTATGAGATTGGACAGATGGTTCGGAAGTGGAATATGGAGTTTTTAAGTTCCGGACCCGTTGTCGCGATTCTTTTACAAGGGTTACACGCGGTTGATGCTGTGCGAATGATCGTTGGAAACACCCTGCCTCGTTTTGCGGAACCTGGTACGATTCGAGGGGATTTTTCAATTGACTCTCCGATTCTCGCGAATCTTCAGAAGCGCAGCGTAAAGAACATGATTCACGCGTCAGGCACTATTGAAGAAGCAAAGTTTGAAGAAGAATTGTGGTTTCGTAAGAATGAAATCCATGATTATAAGCGGGCAGATGAAGAGATAATGTTTGAATAGTACTTGACGGTTTATTTCTTTATGATACAATTTTCTTTTTAGAGACATGGAATATAACAAGCAACATTTGCATTCACAAAAATTCACGCTTATAGGAGCCGTGTTGGTTATCGGCATTATTATTATCGCGAGTGGTTTGTTGGTTAGCTTGTAGTTGTGTCGAAGTATTTAAAAAATCATTACGACTAGCCAATAAATGGTTAGTTTTTTTTATTGCAAAAAAGCAGTCCCAGGTGATAGTGAGGTTTATTTTCTGGATATCAAAGGGCGGATTATGTATAAACAAGAGGGAGTCTTAGGTATTGAGGCGCTTCGTCAAAGGATTCAAGCGCTTTTGGATGAGATCGAGTAAGTGATCCGATATTCAAGTATTTTCATTCACCTGGTAATAGTGTATACTAAAGGTGAGGTTTTACGTTGTCATTTTCCATTTACGTATGAAAGTTTTTATCGGCGCAGATCATGCTGGGTTTGCACTCAAAGAGAAAGTTAAAGCCTATCTAACGGAATTGAAGGTGCTGTATGTGGATTGCGGAAATGAGCAATTGGAGCCAGCCGACGATTATACAGATTATGCCTATCGAGTGGCAAAAAAAGCAGCCCGGACAAACAGTCGGGGCATTTTAATATGCAACAGTGGTGTTGGTATGTGTATTGCCGCAAATAAGGTTAAAGGCGTCCGGGCGGTCAATGCTTCTTCACCCAAGCTTGCAAAAGCTTCGCGGCAGGACAATGATTCGAATGTATTGTGTCTTGGCCAGGGCTTCTTAACAGAGCAGGCTGCGAAAAAAATTGTGTTCGCGTGGTTAAATGCAAAATTCAGTCCATTTCCACGATATAAAAGAAGGCTAAATAAAATTAAACATATTGAAAACGGAAAACTATGAGTGAAATTATACCCGCTATTCTTTCGAAGGAGGTTGGTGATGTGCGTTCAAAGCTAAAGAAGGTAGAAAAGCTCGCTACATGGGTGCAGATAGATATAGCCGATGGTGATTTTGTCAATAATAAAACGGTAACCGTTGAGCAACTTGTGGGACTTGAAACGTCATTGAACCTTGAGGCCCACCTGATGGTTCTGCAACCAGAACGTCATCTTATGGCGTGCAAGCAGGCAAATATTGGGAGAGTGATTATTCATCTGGAAACAATTGATAGGACCTCAAATCAGATTTTCAAAGAGATCAACAAACTTGATATGGAGGTTGGGATAGCACTCAATCCTGATACTCCTGTACCACAAGTACTTCCGTACTTAAAACGCATTCAGGTTGTTTTATTTATGTCAGTGCATCCCGGTTTTCAAGCGCAAGCATTTATACCTGGCGTATTGGAGCGGATAAAAGAATTGAAAGAGTATGATCAAGAAATGAAAATTGCTGTTGATGGCGGAATTAACATAAAGACAATTCAGAAAGTAGCCCGCGCGGGCGTAGATTATATTGATGTTGGCAGCGCTTTATTCAACTATGGCGATATTGAGGCTAATTACCATCAATTACAATCATTAATCAAGGCATAAACAATTATGGGTAAACAGGATATCGAAAAGCTTGAACACATTTCTCGTTTAGTGCGGTATTGGATTTTACAATCAACAACAGCGGCAGGATCTGGACATCCAACTTCTTCATTATCCGCCACTGAACTCATGGTTGGACTGATGTTTGGCGGTATGTTCCGCTTTTGGCCTGACGAGCCTGCCTTTTCTAATAATGACCGGCTTATTTTTTCAAAAGGCCATGCATCACCCCTCTTTTACGCGCTTTGGGCCGCAGCTGGAAAAGTTACCGAGAAAGAATTAATGACGCTTAGAAAATTCGGAAGTCCATTGGAGGGCCATCCCGCGATGACATTCAAGTACACCGAAGTCGCGACAGGCTCACTTGGGATGGGATTATCAGTTGGTGTTGGTATGGCGCTTAATGCAAAGAACGTGGATAAACTGCCATATCGAACCTACGTCTTGATGGGTGACAGTGAAATGGCAGAAGGATCAGTATGGGAAGCAATTCAAAGCGCTTCACATTATCAATTGGATAATCTGGTCTGTATTATTGACGTCAACAGGCTAGGACAGCGCGGTGAAACGATGTTTGGACACGATGTAAAAGCATTTGAGAGGAGAGTTGCGGCTTTTGGCTGGCACACGATTACTATTGACGGTCATTCGTTGCCTCAAGTGCTCGAAGCTTATGAAAAAGCAATGCACGTAAAAAAGAAGCCCGTGATGATTATTGCCAAAACGTTAAAAGGCAAAGGCATTCCTTTTTTTGAAGATAAGGATAATTGGCATGGCAAGGCTCTAAAAAAGAATGAATTAAAAGAAGTATTGAATGAATTCGGTGATGTGGATATTACGGTACGCGGTACACTTGCCGAGCCAGAGGATATCAAGCCTCAGGAAGAAAAAATACAACCCGCGTTGGAGGAAATTGAATACAAAAATCCGATTAACCAATTTTAGATCCTTAATAGAAGTACTAATC
>CAZBNI010000109.1:0-3592 GCA_964493105.1 uncultured Gammaproteobacteria bacterium | reverse complement strand
CGATATATATACAATTTATTATGCGCTCGAGCTCTACTATGAAGATAACGAACTGTACCCGCAACGCTTATCAACATTGACAGCTGGCTATATCGAATTGCTTCCAACAGATCCTGATACGTACGCGCCATATACCTATCACGTAAATGATAAGAGTGATATGTATTCGATCTGCGCATCACTTGAACCAACAGAGAATGTAAATAAGCAGACTTTTTGTCTAGATCAAGAAGGAAATAAACTAATCGAATAAACGAACGATTGACTTCTAAAAAATCATTAAGTATACTATAAACCCGTTAGAAAAAATATTACATGAAAAATGGATAATAAAATTACAGAAAAATTTACTACCCACTTAAAAAACTCTTTAAAAAAAGCGAGGGAATTAAGTGTTAACCTTGGGCATGTCACAGTTAATCCGGAACATCTTGTATATGGACTCATTCTGCAAAAAGGCAGTATCGCCGCAGAAATTCTCATTAAAACTGGTTTGAATACAGAACGGATTAGAACGCTTGTGATGCATCAGAATTCTGCAAATAAAGGCAGCTCCACACTAAAAAATAATAAAACGGCGTTTCTTTCGAAAGAAGCAAAAACAGTTATCGAAAAAGCAGCGCTGATCGCATATCAAAAAAATCATAAATATATTGGCACGGAACATCTTCTCTTGAGTCTTACAAAAATTGATACCCCAGCAATGCTCGCGTTATGGGAAAATAACCGGATTAACCTCAATAAACTGCAGTCCCGTATCGATATTGTAATGCGCAGCACCTCAAAGTTCCCTGATCTCACACAAATTTTTGAACAAGCGAAAGAAATTGAACAAGAAGAAAAAATTAAAAACGAATCAAAAACACCCGCACTGGATTTCTTTGCCACAAACCTTACTGATGCGAACCTACAGCAAGGTATAGATCCGGTGATTGGACGGCAAGACGAAATTGAACGCCTGATTCACATTCTCTCGCGTAGAACTAAAAACAATCCCGTATTAATTGGTGAGCCTGGTGTTGGTAAAACAGCAATAGTAGAAGGGCTCGCAAAAAAAGTACTGTCTGGAAATGTGCCTGATGTTTTGTTGAACAAGAAAGTTTTTAAACTGGATCTTAGCCTTGTCGTCGCGGGTACCATATACCGTGGCGAATTTGAGGGTCGTTTTAAACAAATTTTGGAGGAGATAGAAAAAGACCCGAATATCATTTTATTTATCGACGAATTGCACACGATAATTGGAACAGGTTCCGCTGCTGGTTCAATGGACGCGGCAAATATCCTTAAGCCAGCGCTCGCAAAAGGAAAAATTCGAACAATTGGAGCGACAACGCTCGATGAGTACCGTAAACATATTGAATCAGACGCGGCGCTCGAACGGCGATTCCAGCCGATTATCATCGAAGAAGCCACGGCCAGTGAAACAACTGAAGTGCTCCACGGCATCAAGGAGAATTATGAGAGATATCATCTTGTCCATATCACTGACGATGCCGTCAAAGCGGCGGTTACTTTGAGTTCGCGATATCTCCAAGACAAATTTCTTCCGGACAAAGCAATCGATCTCATTGATGAAGCTGCCTCAAAGATAAAAATTTCCCACAAGGGCAGTGGACTTTTAAAGGAAATTCACCAAACTGAAAAAGAAATCTCAAAACTCAGGAATGCGAAAAACTTACTTGTGAACCAAGAAAATTTTGAAAAAGCAGTCGAAGTAAAAACAAAGGAGAACGCCTTACTCGAACGACTTGGCATACTTCGAAAAAAGCAAGAACATGCATCGAAAAAATATATCGGGAAAATTACATCCAAAGACATTGCTGAAGTAATCTCCAGAATCACCAGAATTCCACTCAAAGATCTTGTTACGGAAGAACGTGAGCGCCTGCTTCATCTTGAAAAGATACTATCAAAAACAATAGTTGGCCAAGAGGAAGCTCTACAGACAGTGGCAGATTTTGTCCGCCGGTCACGTGCTGGTCTCTCAGATCCCAATAGGCCAATTGCCTCATTTGTTTTCCTTGGTCCGTCTGGAGTTGGTAAGACCGAAACATCTAAGGTTTTGGCAAGAACCGTGTTTGAAGATGAACAAGCATTAATCAGGATTGATATGTCGGAATTTGCTGAAGGTTTCAATGTCTCCAAGCTCATCGGCGCTCCTGCTGGTTATGTTGGATACAAAGAAGGGAGTAAGTTAACAGAACCGGTTCGAAGGAAGCCGTACTCTGTCGTGCTGTTTGACGAAATGGAAAAAGCCCATCCGGAAGTATTCAATCTGCTGTTACAAGTGCTCGAAGACGGACACCTTACTGATGCGACTGGGCGGCAAGTTAATTTTAAAAATACCATCATAATCATGACTTCTAATGTTGGTCTTCAGGATCTCAACAAAAGCGCAGCAATTGGATTTGAAGCTCAAACCGTAGAAGACAAAAAAGCTGCAAAAAAAAGGTACGAAGAGATTAAAGCAGGCGTTCTAAAACAATTACATCAGCAATTCCGGCCCGAATTGCTCAATAGGATTGATAAAATAATTGTATTCAAACCGCTCGAGAAAAAAAGTATAGAAAAAATTGTAAGACTCGAAATAAAAAATCTGGACGCCAAGCTAAAAATAAAGGATATTAAGCTCACCGTCGATAACAAAGCTCTCAAGTTGATTGCACAAAAAAGCTTTCATCCTGAGCAAGGTGCACGAGCCGTACGTAAAACCACTCAAGAAATGGTTGAAAATAGCATTGCAAAAGCGCTCCTTTCTGGTACAATAAAAAAAGGTAGCACTGTAAACGTTACTGTCAAGAAAAAGCATATAGAGCTTATTGTGAAATAATTAGATTCTGTTAACGAAAAAACCTTCCTCATAACAACGGAAGGTTTTATGTTTACTTATAAAAAAACAAAACAATGGATACTAGATATCATCTTCCCGGTATCATGCATAGGATGCGGCAAAGCATCTGAGTGGCTTTGCCATGCATGTCTTACTACAATAGAGATACAGGAGAAACAAGTGTGTCCAATCTGTCGGGAGCAGACCTCAAAAGGCTCAGTCTGTAACAAATGCAAGGACTCCAGTGCTCTATCCGGCCTTTTGGTTGCAACATCATACGACAACCAGCTTATGCAAAATGCTATCCGTACCCTAAAATACAATTTTATCCAAGAAGTTGCTTTCCCACTTGCGAAGCAGCTGATCACCGTACTTAATAAAGTTGACAACCCCGCTGTTAAAGCTATACTAAAAAATCCAGAAAATGTAATTATTACTGCGGTTCCGCTGCACCCAAAACGCAAGCTCGAACGCGGTTTTAACCAAGCAGCATTACTGGCACAGGCCGTAGCCAACCATTACTCTCTCCATTATGTACCCGATCTTTTACAACGGCGGCGATATACTGAAATGCAAGCAAATTTAGACAAACAAAATCGAATAGCGAATATGCGTAACGCCTTTCACGTTAATAAAGGCTTCAAAAGAAGTCAAAAAAATGTTATACTAGTAGACGACGTTGCTACAACGCTTTCAACACTGAACGAATGCGCCAAAGCATTAAAAAATAATGGACATAGAGCAGTGTGGGGGATCGTAGTC
>CAZBNI010000108.1:0-3711 GCA_964493105.1 uncultured Gammaproteobacteria bacterium | reverse complement strand
AAAAAAGAATGTGTTGACAAAGAATTTAAAATTAAGTGCAAGCCAAAATTTGGTTATTGTATGAATGGAATTAGATTTATTCCTGTAAAACTTATTGATGTTGCTGGACTTGTGCCTGATGCGCATAAAGGCAAAGGCAGGGGAAATGCTTTTCTTGGTGATTTAAGTGATTTCGGATACTAAAAAAGTATCATATGACGATACCCGAATTCAAGACCTAGCATATCACACTGTTATTTTATTGTCAAACATTCCTTAAAAAATCAAAGGTATCCCAAATGCCGCGCTAATAAGGCGAATTATTGGGCCAATGACATACCCAAAAATATTTAGATTGAATATTAATGATGCGAAAATTAAGAAAAAAAGTATTGAAGGCCCGTATCTATTCAGTTTTTCGGAAATATGAGCAAATCTACTACCCAAAATGCCTTCTAAAACGTGTGATCCATCAAGTGGTGGAATAGGAATTAGGTTAAAAATCATTAAAACACCATTAAATGTAACTAAAACACTGAGAAAAATGGTAAGATAACTTTCCGGACCAAAAACCGGATACAAGAGTTTGAGTACCAACCCGAAAACGATTATCAACAAAAAATTCGAAAATGGCCCTCCAAGCGCCACCATTGCGGGTCCAAAACGTTTTGCACGCAAGTTATAAGGATTAAAAGGTGCTGGCTTACCCCACCCAAACCCTATCAAAAGAATTGCGACAGTTCCCCAAGGATCAAGGTGTGCTAACGGATTCATAGTCAACCGACCGGCCATTTCTCCTGTTCTGTCCCCTAACAATCGAGCAGTGAGTACATGAGAAAACTCGTGAATGGTTATTGAAACGACCAAAGCAATAAAAATTGCAAAAAAGAGAATTGGTTGTTCAAATAATATGGAGATTAGCATATTCGTTTTTTCTAGAATACTTGACTAATTACGATTTTATGGTACCGTTAAGTATACCAATTTATTAGATAATATCAATTATAATGGCACGGAAGTGTGGTATCACAGGCAAAAAAGCGCTTACTGGTAATAAACGAAGTCATTCAAATATTGCAACCAAGCGCAAACAGCAGCTTAACTTGCAAAAGATTACGTACAAAGGTAAACGTATCAAAGCATCTGCTCGAACTCTAAAAACCCTTACAAAGAAGGGGCTACTTTAATACAAACTAAAAAATCCCCCGCTTATTGCCGTTATGGGATTTTTTAATTTATAAAAAAATTATGAAATTGCCTTTTTCTTATTAAAAAAATATTGCCCACTATACACAACTAAAAAAACTGGAACCATTACAATAAGATATGGTAATGTGAATCCCTGTTCTGGAAGAATTAATCCTGTGAGGAGCAAACCAACTGCTTGCGCGGCAACCATGACGAACGCTGCCTTCTTATTAAAATCTCGCAACAGCACTAAAGTAAACAACGTTAAGAACATAATATCACCACTGCCAATACTGATATCGCCCGTTGTAACAGCAGGGAAAAGAAATGTGGGTAATGCATTTTCTGCAGGTACTGTATACTGCGGCAATATATAAGAAACAAACATAATATCATATACTACCCAGAGCGCAATGGCAATAAAAAAAAGACGCGTTGTGAGATAGCCAAGCCGAATCAGCAATGTTGCAGCCCCGAGTGTTGCGACTATTATTATCCCATTGAGTAATAAAAAAGTCGGACTAGCAAAATAATACCAAAATAATAGACCTGTCAGTAACACACTTACTACTACTGCGACGATATTGATCCGTATCCAGTGCATACTAACTAAAAATACGGATTCAAACACCAATAGTGCAAAAATAACCGCCAGGATTTTTGAAACTGGAGGAATGCCGCCCTCTGACAGTACTAAAAACCAAATGAGCGCTCCAATGGCGAGCGTTAATACAATCGATGCTGGGGTGACTTTGTTAGGCAAACGTTTACGGAGAAGTTCGGCCTGTGGTACTAATGAATAATACAATATTCCCAAAAGTCCTGAGAAAATAAAAACTATTCCAAGTGAAATAAAACCCATACTTCCTTATTAATCCTCTTTAGGTAATCTCGAATCCAAGGCATTCACCAAAAACAATAAATGTTCCGTAATAGTGCTCGGAAACGATGCTTCAAGTATCAGCGTTCGTGCGCTTTGGTATCGTTGTTTTATCTCAGTAATTGCACGCTGATATCCTCCACTACCGATAAGGAGCTTCCTGAGCTGCGATACGTCTCGTTGACTTCTTTTCTTCTTCTTTAAAATCCGAAGAATTGCCGCTTTATGCCGTTTTGATTGCAAGGCATACGTTATTAGATACGTAATCTTGCCTGAGCGAATATCTGACTGGCGCGTCGCAAGACCAGTGCCGAAAATATTATGCATATCATCGGCCAATTGGAATCCTAGGCCGACATCTCGGGCAAATTTCCGGAACTGCACTGTCTGCACGCGCGCATTAGCGCACCGGACGCCAACTATGAACGGCGCCTCAATGGTATAGCGAGCCGTTTTTTGCAAATAACGCCACTTCTGAACTTTCTCAGAGGGTAATTGATGCGGAAGCGCAATAATATCCAACACCTGACCGCTACATGTAGCTTGGAGCACTTCGTTGAGGTATTTTTGAATCAAATTCTTTTGTGCATCAGAAAAACGTGTGCTCAAGAGCAGTCGTTGCGAAAGAAGTGACGCGCAATCTCCTGCGATAATACCAAGATCTCTTCCGATAACCGCTCTTTGGGATGATGAAAGTTTCGTGGGTGCGAGTTTCTGAAGCAAAATGTGCACAGTTGGCCCGCCTCTTCGCTGAATATCCTGATCAATAATGTCATCATGAATCAATAAATATGAATGCATTATTTCATATGCTGCTGCCACTTTGATGATGTCAACGGTAATTGTATTTGAAGGCTTTGTTAAAAAACCAAGTACCACAAGTATTCCTCGAATTCTTTTGGCACCGCTGCGCATTGTAAACTCACCAATTCCATCAATAACCCGCCCAAGAACTTTATTTTCTCGCCGAGCACGTGTAACTTCATTTGAAAAAAAATTATTAAGCTCAGTATCGATTCGCGCTCTGACTTTTTTAAAAAATAAATTTTGCTTCATATTTATTATTTACCGAATGTTCTTGCGCGGTTTATATACTCATTCAGTGCTGCATCAAAATCTTTTTCTGTAAATGCTGGCCACATTTTTTTTGAAAATATCAGTTCGGCATATTCCCCTTGCCACGGTAAAAAACCCGAGAGTCTTTGTTCTCCGGATGTTCTGATAATTAAATCCGGATCAGGAATCGTTGCTGTATATAAATTTTTTGAAACGACCGCTTTGGTAATCTGACGCGGTGTCAGCTTCGCTTTGACAATCTTTCTTACCGCATCGATAATTTCCGCACGCCCTCCATAATTCAACGCGACATTCAATTGCCCACGCGCATTCCGTGCTGTCTCTTTCATTCCATTCATTAACAGCTTCTGGACATCCACTGGAAACTCATTCAGACGGCCGATGAAGTTGAGTCGAATTTTTTCTTTATTAAAAATTCCAATTTCCTTCTGAAGAACAAACCGTAATATTTTCAAAATCTCATTCACTTCACTTTTTGGGCGATCCCAATTTTCAGTAGAAAAAGCCCAAGCAGTAAGATGGGCTATGCCTTGTTTAAAACAATGCATGCTAATCCGCCTTAAATTCCGATACCCTTCCCAATGCCC
>CAZBNI010000107.1:0-3825 GCA_964493105.1 uncultured Gammaproteobacteria bacterium | reverse complement strand
GAATATTATGGTATACTAATTTTATAAGAAAATAATAGTCCGAATCTATGAAAATCAAAATCTTGCGAGATAAATGTATTTCCGCAGCTACCTGTGTTGCAATTGCTCCTGAAACATTTGAGCTTGATGACGAAGGGAAAGTAGTATTAAAAGACCCAAAAGGCAATGATGAGCAGACAATAATTGATGCCGCAAAATCATGCCCTACACAGGCTATTGAAATTTATGGTGATGACGATAAGCGAATATTTCCGTAAATAATTTCGATAAAGGAAGAAATATGGAACAGCAGGACGATAAAGTAATATTAAAACGAAAAAGATCAAATTTATGGTTGATAATTCTCAGTGTGATCGCATTTTTATTACTTTTTATCGGCTTTTATTTTTATATACTCGTTGAGGAAAATAAGGAGGGGATTGAAAGCGGGGAGGTTGATCTTGATATTATCAATACGATAGCTTCAACTGACGACCCGTATTTGGGTGGTGAAAATGCCAAGATAGTCATCGTTGAATTTGGTGATTTTTATTGTTCATATTGCGCTACAATGTATCCAATTGTAAAACAGGTTGCCGAGCTGTACGGCGACCAAGTCAAAATTATTTTTCGGGATTTCCCCACAACTAATTTGCACAAAGAGGCGTCTGAAGCGGGTGCATGTGCCCATGAGCAAGGGAGATTTTGGGAAATGCACGACAAGCTTTTTCTGAGCCGTGATGATCTGAGTACCGAAGCACTCAAACGATATGCGGTTGAACTGGAACTTGACGCAGTGCAGTTTTCGTCTTGTTTGGATACAAATAAGTATGAAACGGAAGTGGATAAAGATTTTGCTGACGGTTTTTTTAATGGAGCAGAAGGCACGCCAACGTTTTTTATCAATAATCGGAAATTTGAAGGCATATCAACGCTTGATGATTTTAAGTCTACTATTGATGAACTTTTGGTTCTGATTAACTCCTGAGTATTGGCTTGACAGTCTGACTATTACTGACTATTATTAAAAGACAGAAATTAATCAACGCTGCATTGTGATATGCGGTTTAAGAAAGGTTTATACTATGTCAGAAGAAATAAAGTCAGAAGAAATAAAAAACGAGAAGATAGTGTTTAAGGTTCCATCAAAGATGGCGTTTACCATGGGTATTTTGGTCGGCATCACGATTGCTTCTCTTACAGCATTCATCATGACCTTCTCGCTATTGAAGGCTGATTTGACTGATGATGCGTCGAGTACGGCAAACTCAAAGGTTGCTGGAGCAGAAGTGGACGTGAATACCAATACGGCGCCAACTCCTACCGCGGCGCCAACTCCTATAGTGGCCGACATTGAGATAACAAGCGATGATCATATTCGTGGCGATGTGAATGCGCCAGTTACCCTTGTTGAGTATTCTGATTTTGAATGTCCGTATTCCTCACGAGTCCAACCAACGCTTAAACAGGCTCTCGAAGAATTTGACGGCCAGATACGTTTGATTTATCGCCATTTCCCGCTATCATTTCACGCAAATTCCCAAAAGGCTGGTGAAGCTTCAGAATGCGCGGGCGACCAGGATAAATTTTGGGAAATGCATGACATGTTATTTGAGAACCAATCAGCACTTGATGTGGCCAGTTTGAAGTCCTATGCGGCGGATCTTGGATTGAACACCAGTACATTTAATAATTGTTTGGATAGTGGAACATATGCTGAAAAGGTCAGCAGTGGATTAATCGAAGGTTCAGAATATGGTGTACAAGGTACCCCTGCAACGTTTGTGAACGGCACACTTGTTTCGGGAGCGCGGTCATACGAAAGCTTTAAAGCAGCGGTTGAAAGCGCATTAGAGTAATACTTTTGTTGTCAATCGCATGAATTTTCTTCATGCAACACGTCCTCAGGAAATTGCTTTTCATACCGGTACGGTTGATATTTATTGGTATGGGGTTTTTATTGCGCTGGCAATTGTTACCGGATTTGTAATTACCTATAACTATAGTAAGAAAAAGCAGATGAGTACAGAACATGTATTTAATCTGCTTTTTCTAATAGTAGTATTCGGAGTTATTGGTGGACGGATTGGCCATATAATCGGCGATCTGGGTTATTATAGTGATAATCCGTCGGAATTGTATAAAATTTGGCATGGTGGACTCGCGATTCACGGTGTGTTATTAGCAAGTATTTTTGTTGTTTACGTCTATAGTCGGATACAGCGATTGTCATTTTGGCTTCTAACTGATAGTATCGTTTTTTCACTTCCACTAATGCAGGCAATCGGACGATGGGGTAATTATTTCAATCAGGAGTTGTACGGCTTGCCGACAGATGTATCATGGGGTATTCCTATAGAGGCGGGTAGGCGAGTCGCAGCGTATGCCACTGAGCAGTACTTTCATCCGTTATTTTTGTACGAGTCAATGTTGATCCTGTTGGTTTTTATTTGCTTGGTTATAATTGTTCCTTCAGTCAAATTAAAAACAGGGGCATTAACCCTGCTCTATTTTTTAATTTTTCCAGTTATTCGGTTTTCGCTGGATTTTTTCCGTATTGAGATGCTTTCTATAGGGCCATTACTTCTTACACAATGGATCAGCATTTTGCTCTTTGTTACTGCGGCCTTTTTATTGATACGGTTGTATCGACCATCATCACCAAAAAGTAATGGCAAGGAAAATAAACAAGCCAACACACGTAAGTTGGATGATTGCCCCTGCAAGAGCCGGAAATTTGTGAGTATTGATGATGCTATCGATATAATTATGTATATGAGTATGGTGGTCAAGTGCTGCTTCAATATACTGAAAGAAGATTCGCGTATACCATTTTTTAAAAAAGATATTAAATAGCCTCCTTTTTTTTAGATGATGGATATAGAGATCATATACAATCCACAGTATATCAGGAAGAAGTCCGCCAATAATGGCTGCAATAATAATCGCTGGTGCGGGCAAGCTTGTTTTTCGGTATAAGGTTGCAATAATGATCATTAAGAGAGTAACATCGACCAACATGACAGTAATTGAACGAGCGAGGTGTGGTCCTCTTTTTATCCATCGTTCGATAGGTCGATCACCATGCGGAATAAAGTCGAGAATATAGTGAAACAGCAAAGCAATAAAAAAAGCCCACCAAGAATTGGGTGTGTGTTGGCTGATAACGACACTAGCAAGTACATGTGTTGTTGCGTACATGCAATTATTCTATCAATTTAGGGTGATTTTGCAAGGAATGTAACAGACAGCTTTTTATAGCAGGGGTGGGAATTCGCTTCGCGCCTGGGCTGCGGTCGACTACTACAAGTAGCCGTCCTCGCTCTTCAATTCCCACTGAGATTATTTTGATATTTTACTTTATAGCAGGGGTGGGAATTGAACCCACGACCTCGGGCTTATGAGTCCCGCGCTCTAACCATCTGAGCTACCCTGCCACGCGTCCACGTCCAAACAGGGCTCCTGCTTCCGGATCCCGCTGGTTCACCGTTTCCTCCAGCCTGCGTCCTGTTTTTCCTTTTCCTCGTCCCGCACAGCGAGACTCGATTTTTTCTGCTTCGAATCCCACATGATATGGAATTGCTGGCGTATTTAGTGTGGGCATTATTGATATGTAAAAAGATTTGATACTTGGTTGCCGGGGTGGGAATTCGCTTCGCGCCTGGGCTGCGGTCGCCTGCTGCTAGCAGCCGTTCTCGCCCTTCGAATCCCACATGGTATAGAAATCATTTACTAATTTTGGATTTTATGGGTATATAAAGAGGTTATACTTGGTTGCCGGGGTGGGATCCCGCTTCGCGCCTGGGCTGCGGTCGCCTGCTGCTAGCAGCCGTTCTCGCCCTTCGA
>CAZBNI010000106.1:0-3830 GCA_964493105.1 uncultured Gammaproteobacteria bacterium | reverse complement strand
CTAAAAATTTATTTAGCGATAATCAATAACTGTAGTCGTTATAAAACTATATTCACGCACCTGAAGCCTTTCAAAATCTCCAATGAATAAGTTCCAAGATTGCGAGCTGTACGACCGTTACGGCCGAGTCTTTTAGGCGGAGACTGAAACTGAACATAATGAGATCCGCTACCCGTACTACAATAATATGCAAAAAAATAGGAAAAAAGTATTTGTGGCAATGTCAGGTGGCGTGGATTCGTCAGTAGCCGCTTTGTTGCTCAAAAAAGAAGGTTACGATGTTACCGGTGTTTTTATGAAAAATTGGTCAGATCCATTGGCCAATGAATGCCCATGGAAAAAAGATTTAGCCGATTTCCACGACGTGTGCAAAATATTACAAATCCCGGGAAGAATTGAAGTATTCGAGGCGCAGTATCAAAAAAAGGTTGTGCAATACATGATTGAAGGATACAAAAAAGGCATTACGCCAAATCCTGACATGCTGTGCAACCGAGAAATCAAATTTAAAGTTTTTCTGGAAAAGGCGCGAGCTCTTGGGGCCGACTATATAGCTACAGGGCATTATGTAAGAAAAAAAAGGGCGATTAAAGGTAAGAGAAAGATTTTTAAATTATTACAGGCCATTGATTTAAATAAAGACCAATCCTATTTTATCGCATTATTAAACCAGCGCCAATTGAGATATTCATTATTTCCAATTGGTAACTATACAAAGCCTGCAATTCGTAAAATTGCAAAAAAGGCAAAGCTGCCGGTTCATAATAAAAAAGACAGCCAAGGGATTTGCTTTATTGGTAAGGTGAAATTTAAGGAGTTCATTCGTGAATATATAGAACCTCATCCTGGTATTATCAAAGATACAAACGGTGCTCAAGTGGGGAGACACGACGGTTTAATGTTTTATACGATCGGACAAAGACACGGTCTTGGTATCGGCGGCGGCAAACCATATTTTGTTGTTGAGAAAAATAAACGTAGTAATCGGCTTATCGTAGGTATCGGAAACGCAGATAAGAAGTTGTTCAAAGAGGAGGCTAAATTAATCAATATGCATTGGATTGCAGGATGCGCGCCTAAGCTTCCATATGCATGTAAGGCTCGAATACGATACCGTCAACCACTTCAAGGTGCCACTATCGAAAAAAAAGGAAACGGGATCATTATCCGATTTAAAAAAAGACAACGAGCAGTGACGCCAGGCCAATTTGCAGTTCTGTATAAAAAAGGTGAAATGATCGGAGGAGGTGCGATAGTATAATAGATGGGTTGTGATATGTGTTATAATTATAACTACTAAACTTTCATCAGTAATATCTATATTATGAATTCAGATAAAATCCGATTAAAATTTATAAAATATTTTGCAAAAAATAAGAAATTCCCGCATAAGGAAGTCTTATCCTCATCATTATGGCCAAAGGATGATCCATCGGTTTTACTGACAACAGCGGGTATGCAGCAGTTTAAGCCATACTTTATGGGGATAAAAGACCCAAAAAAAGAATTTGGCTCAACAATGCTTGTTTCGAGTCAACGTTGTTTTAGAACTTCTGATATTGAGGAAGTCGGGGATGGTTGGCATAATACTTTTTTTGAAATGCTTGGAAATTTTTCAATTGGTGCTTATACAAAAAACGAGGCTATTGATCTTGCGTGGAAATTCTTAACAAAAGAATTAAAGTTTCATGAGAGTAGACTATGGACAACTTATTTTAGTGGAAATACGAGAGTTGCTAAGGATCATGAGGCTATTCAAATTTGGAAACAGTATATTCCAAAAGAGCGAATTGTTGGATATGGCAAAAAAGATAATTGGTGGGGTCCACAGGGCAACTCAGGACCGTGCGGCCCATGCTCAGAAATACATTATGATCTAACTGGAGTACCATGTTCTAAAGACAAGCATTGTTTACCTAATTGTGAATGTGGACGTTTTGTTGAAATCTGGAATCTTGTGTTTATGGAATTTCACATGGACACCAAAAAAGCTGTTAAACCCTTACCAACAAAAAGCATTGATACTGGTATGGGACTTGAGAGATTGGCAGTAATACATCAAAGTAAAAAGAATATATTTGGTACGGATTTATTTAGTCCACTTATCAAACAGATTATTAGGGATCCGAATTTTGGGTCAACGAGCAAAATTGAGGATGAGGTTCGGAGTTATATCGTTGCGGATCATATTAAGAGTGCCGTCTTTTTGCTTGCAGACGGCATAACATTTAGTAATAAAGAACAAGGGTATATACTCCGACGAATCTTTCGGCGCGCATTGGATCAGTACCTGCATCAACATTTCTCGATAGATATTCTCGTCGATGCAATTATTTTGATTTACCGCGAAACGTATCCATATCTAGGTGAACAACGCGACAGCATTCTTAAAAAAATGAATACTGAACTTTCAAATTATAGTAAAGTACTAAAATTGGATGTCGAAGAGATCGTTAAAAAAATGGTAAACCTGCGAAGCCAAACAAAAACGATACCGCGAAAAGGCCCCTCATCAAGAGTATTGGCGCCAGAGGAAGCATTTAAATTATATGCCACGTACGGGTTATCAGCAGATAGATTAAAAAGAAAAGGCTTCACGTTTGATGAAAAAAAATTTCAGAAAGAGATCGAAAAACATCAAAGTTTATCACGAGCAGGAGCGCAGAAAAAATTTGGAGGCCATGGAATTGACAGTAGTGAGTGGTCTTTTGTAGAACGTAAAAAAATGACGCGTCTTCATACTGCGACACATTTATTGCATCAATCATTACGTACGATTCTTGGTAATCAAGTGCAACAAGAAGGGTCTGATATAAATCCTAAACGGCTTAGGTTTGATTTTCGTTATGATAAAAAACTTACTGACGATGAACTGAAACGGGTTGAAAATTTAGTCAACGACAAAATACAAATGAATATTCAAGTTACGAGCGAGGAAATGGAGTATAGTAAAGCTTTGAAGGTCGGAGCATTAGCCTTTTTTAAGGAAAAATATCCGGAAAAGGTTACTGTTTATAGCATTGGAGATTTTTCAAAGGAACTCTGCGGGGGGCCTCATGTGACTAAAACAGGGGAGATAGGAAAATTTAAAATCAATTCGGAAAAATCGTCATCAGCAGGTGTCCGAAGAATTAAAGCAGAGGTAGAATAAAATGGCTAATCTTAGTCATTATTTGTCTTTTTTTGAGTCCTGCTTACAATGCGCTTGACATGTTTTTAGGTTATCTTTATAATAGATATTACTATATCCGCATTTAAAATTGGATATCAGCTCTTACAGAAATCAAGCATTTGGCAAGAAGATCTAGCTATTCTTAGAAAATTGTAACAACAATAATACAGAAACACACTTATTCTATATCTTGCCGTATTAGTTTAGTGACAAGATTTTTTTAGTTCGGAGTATGGATCAAAAAGATCAAAGACCAAGTGATAAAGCAATTAACGCAAAACAGAACAAACGCGGCTTTATCGAAGTAACTGGTATTGTTGAAGAACTATTACCTGCGGCTACTTTTAGAGTACGTCTTGAAAATGATCATCTCATACACGCGCACTTATCAGGAAGAATGCGAATGCATCGAATACGCATTTTACCCGGTGATTCGGTAACTATCGAGATGACACCATACGATTTATCAAAAGGTAGGATTATATACCGACAATAATTATGAAGGTACGTAGCTCAGTCAAAAAAATGTGCTCAAAGTGCCGCGTAATTCGAAGAAAAAAACGCGTGCATGTTATTTGTAGTAATCCAAAACATAAACAACGACAAGGATAATCAATTATGGCAGTACGTATAGCTGGAATTACACTTCCACAAAACA
>CAZBNI010000105.1:0-3840 GCA_964493105.1 uncultured Gammaproteobacteria bacterium | reverse complement strand
TTTTAATAGTATGAAATTATTTGTTTGGGATTTTCATGGGACGCTAGAAAAAGGCAATGTCAAAGCTCTGCATATCATTCTCAATAGGGTTGCAGAAGAGCATAAACTTGATCGTCGCATAACATTTGAGAAGACGGTACAGTGGTACGGCCTGAGTTGGATTGATTATTTCCTGTATCTAAAACCAGGTGCGTCAATTGAAGAGTGCGAAGCAATGAAACAGCGCGCCTTTACTATTCAGGAAGAGGGACATATAATCGAACAGTACATTAAACCGACAGATTACGCACAGGACGTACTATCAAAGATTGCAGCCGCCGGTCACCGAAATATCATCATGAGTAATTCACAGAAAGATCAGATTCAGTGGTTTGCGCAGCTCGTCGGACTTAAGAAACATATTACTGAGTATATCGGCCTTGATTCACATAGTGAACAGCGGGAACATACGGAGATTAAAAAGTTGAAGGCAGGAGCACTCCTACAATTCGTACATTCTGGCGTATATGATCGAATTATTAAAATTGGTGACCGTCAGAGCGATATTGAAGCCGGAGTAGCGATCGGGGCAGTAACGTACCTCTACCGGAACGAGTTTAATGCAAATGAAAAAATGACTGTACGGGCCGATTTTGAGATTACAGACTTACGGGAAGTGCTTAAAGAGGCGTAAAAACAGCAACCAGAGAAACGTTTTAAAGACTTTCATTTCATGAGCGTATCAGTTATACTATAAAAGAACATACATAAGTAATTTGTTAGTATTATGACGGTAAAAGAAATCATGACACGAAAGGTAATCACTATCCCTATGGAGGCTACCTTAAAAAAGGCCGCTGAAATGCTCGGTCGGCACAACATTTCCGGTGCTCCGGTTGTTGATCGGGAAGGGACTCTTGTTGGTATTGTATCGGAAAAGGATTTATTTAAAGCGCTGTATCCTTCACACGCGGAGTTTTATGAGGCACCGGGCGTATGGATTGATCTTGATAAGCTTGAAGAAAAAGCAACTGAGGCGGCTGATAAACTAATCCAGGACATTATGAGTCGTCAGGTTATTACCGTCAATCCAGGCGCGTCATTGATGCAGGTTGGATCAATTATGCTGGTTCGTGGAATACATCGCGTTGTAGTCGTTGGTAATGAGGGACGTATTGAAGGTATCGTTACTCGCCGTGATATTTATAAAAATATTTTATCAAAACGTCTCGGTATCTAATACTATGCGCAACAAAAAAGTATCGGTTGTAATGCCATTACTCTTTTTAGATAACTTACTGCGTGAGTTCTTTAGAAAAATAGCTTGATAATTGTCGCTATCGCAAATCCGATCACAATGCCAACCAGAACCTGTGGCAACGTGTGACGTAACTTGGCTGGAATAAAGGCCAGTGATTTTTGTTCTGACTCTGGTAGTTTCTTAACAAGATGGTCTAGTGCTTTGCCATGAGTTTGAATAAATCCGCGTAGAACGATTGCATCAGTGATAACAACTGCTGAAAATATTGCTGCAATCGCAAACGCAGCAGACCAAAAACCTTCATGGTATGCTATCATAGTGGATAGTGAGGTAACAACTGCAGCATGGCTTGAAGGCATTCCGCCATACGCCGTCAGAATTGACTTAATATTAAAATTGCCTTTTATGCCATCAGTCGTGAGTTTGATTGACTGTACTATAATCAGCGTGAGGATCGGCGCAAGTAATAATTCTAGACTGATATTCATAAATAAATGGAATACATTAATTCAATCGTATTTGGAATCATTCAGGGATTAACGGAGTTTTGGCCCGTCTCAAGCTCCGGCCATCTTGTTATTGCACATGAGTTTTTCAATTTTAATCTTGTTGATGATCTTGGCTTTGACGTGGCCCTGCATCTTGGAACTCTGATTGCAGTCGTTGCTTTTTTTTGGAAAGAAATTTCCACCTACATTGTAGCATTTTTTAATAGCCTTGCCAATTGGAATCTACAGCATGACATCAACCAGCGGCTTGCCTGGTATATTGCAATTGGTACACTACCAGCGGCTTTTGCCGGATACCTTGTTGCGGGTTACGCGGATACGATATTTCGAAACTTATGGCTTGTCGCGAGCCTTTTGGTTAGTATTGGAGTCTTACTGATTGTAGCTGAAAAGATATTTCAGAAAAAAAATGACTTGTCCAAGCTAAGCTGGAAAGGCGCGATGACTGTGGCATTCGCCCAAGTATTTGCCCTTGTGCCGGGTGTTTCGCGTTCAGGCATTACAATTATCGCGGGATTATCCCAGGGTTTGCAAAGGCCGGCAGCAACCCGCTTTTCTTTTTTACTTTCAATTCCTATTATCGCAGGAGCTGGCTTCAAAAAGATTGTAGAGGTGGCACAACAAGGCATGGGTTCGGAACAATGGCTGGTAATGATTATCGGTTTGTTGAGCGCCGCGGTAGTTGGGTATATTGCAATCAGTTTTTTACTGCGTTTTGTCGAGCGCCGATCGCTAAATGTATTTGGCTATTATCGGATTGTGCTGGGTGTTTTGGTAATGTTGTATTTAGTTTTTTATTAAAAAAACAAGCTGCGGATCCGCAGCTTGTTATAAAAAATGCAATCGTTGTTAAAAGGGAAGTTCTGTTTGAGAATCGCTTCCTCTTGATTTTGGCTTGGCATAATACCATCCGGAAATGGTAATGCCGATCAAGATCAGAATCCACGGCCACCATACATAGGTATTCACGCAGAATTGTTTATAGTAGAGGATAAGTCCAATGATGGTTAGTAGTGCTGGAAATATCCACGAGTTGCCGGTACGTTGTTTTTTTCTGAATTCATAAAAGCCGATCAGGATAATCCCATAGAAAAAAAGCATGATGATAATCAGCCAATGTGGCCAGTTGTGACATTCATCGCTTTCTTCATCAGTTACTACCGTAGCTTCTTTTTCAGTAGAATCGTCTGTTGTTTCTTCTGTGGTAGTTGTAATTTCCTCCGTTGGTTCTTCTTCTGTGATTGTTTTATCAGTGTCTTCGGTAGTTTCTGCTGGTTCGTTACCCTCATCACTTTTTGCGGGAGTTTGTTCTTCAGGATCGGCATCAGGAACATTTGCTGGCTGGATCTGCGATTGCCGGTCATCTTTTATAACAACGCCGATGGATGCGGTAATCGAGTCGAGCGTAACTGCCACAAAACTAATGCCACCGAGTTTAGGAGTAAACGCGCCATCGGCATTTATTGAACCATGCCTTTCGTCGGTAGTCCAGACAAATCCTGGATTTTCTAATGTATTGTTGAATTCATCATATGCAACTACAGTAAATTGTTGTGAGGACCCAATATCAACAACAGTTGGACGGTTGTTGGGCTCAACAACAATCAGGTCCACGGCCCCGGGATTAACAGTGATCTGCCATGCTTGGGAATCAAATCCATTATTGCCGTCTGATACCTCGATTACCACGTTATAAGTACCCGGAGTAGTTGTTTCCCACGACAGTACGCTATTTTCCAGCTTCATACCGGCAGGTCCTGTTGTCATGCTATACGTGAGCGTATCACCATCTTCATCAGTGGCAGTAATGTCATATTGGTACGCAGTACCGACGGTAAAGGAAGTAATTGGGGTAGAGGTGATTTCTGGGGCGTGCCTGTCGTTTTCTGCGGCCAATGCGTGTGATGACCCAATAGCAAGTGCCAAAATTAGCACAGAAAAAACGGCGATTTTTGCTGTTTGGTGCCAATGTAAAAAACGGTTTTTCATAATCATTACAATTGATTACTTATTTAGATAATTAATTAATCTTATTAAATATTGTTAGATTGGTCAAGGTGTATTCGGGATAAACTACATTCTAACCTTAAT
>CAZBNI010000104.1:0-3841 GCA_964493105.1 uncultured Gammaproteobacteria bacterium | reverse complement strand
AATTAATTTTTCCTACAAATACCATAAAGTGTTACCTATGTACCCTTCAAGTACAGTCTGTTGACATATATTGCGCACCTTGATAAGTTATTATCGAATAAATAAAAAGTCGCACCTTCAAAACAAGTTCAAAACAAGTGAGGTTCTAAATGTCTCTTGAAGAAAGAGTTGCCGAGATCGTGATTGAACAATTAGAGGTCGTAAAAGAAAAAATTATCCCTGAAGCGTCAATAGAAAACGATCTAGGCGCTGACTCACTCGATGTTATTGAGCTTATTATGGCCATGGAAGAAGAATTTGGTTTGAAAATCGATGATAAAGAAGCCGAAAAGCTCAAAACCATTAAAGATATTTGCGACTATGTTAGTAGTCACGAATGAATTCGAATCGTATATCTAGTTTACTAGCCGAGGATTAAACCTCGGCTTTTTTAAACCCAAGATAACTCTATGTCTATGGAGGTTTGTTTATATCTCAAGTATTTACGCCAAACCTATCTTGTCTTTGATATGTAATAAATTCCTCTGAGCTCTACGGCGGGCTTTTTGGCTACCGATTTTCAATACCTGTTCGATTTTTTTAGGATTTTTTACGAGTGCTTTGCGTTGTTTACGGAACTGAACAAATTCAGGATAGTGTGCGATTTTATCGGCAAGAAGTTTTTTGTAGTTTGAAAATTTTACTGAGCCGGCTTGCAGTTCTTTGAGGAAACGGCGGCGGTCTCTTACGCTCGTGAAAATGTACATCAACATATAAAGATTAAAGAGGGCCATAAAAGTTTTGTACTTTGATTCACCGAGCCGTTTTTGAATCTTCATTAGGTCAGCTTCAGAATGAATCTCTTTGTCAGGCGGAAATGAAGTTGCGAGATCTTTGAATTCCACATTAATCTCTTGAGTATTTTTTAATAACTCTTTAATAACAGTTTTCTCTGTGCCTGTGGCGGTCGGCATAGCGCTGATTTTTTTCTTGATTGTCTCTGATTCGTCTGCTAGCGCGATGTATGATTTTAACCCCAGACTTTTACTCATTTTTTTAGTTGGATCGGTCAGGCTCATAATTTTTGGAGTCGGAGTAATTTTTTCTTTGGGTTCTACAAGTATTTTGCCGTATCGTGTATTAAAACCTCTGGCGATTTCCCGGGCAAGTTCCAGGTGAGGAAGCTGATCAAGCCCAACTGGTACGATGTCAGCTTTGTATAACAAAATATCAGCGGCCATGAGGACGGGATAGTCCATCAGCCCCATGTTTAAATTATGTTTAAACTGCTCCGCTTTTTCTTTGAATGTTGGAACCCGTTCAAGCCATGAAATCGGCGTAGTGCAATTCAGGATCCAATTTAGGTCTGTATGTTCCGGAACCAGCGACTGAAGCATAATAATGCTTTTTGTAGGGTCAAGCCCTGCTGATAAAAAATCTACCGCTGTGTCAAAAACACGTTGTTCAAGTTCTTTTGGATCAGGGCCTTCCGTTAATGCGTGGTAATCAACAATTGCAAAAATGCAGTTATAACTTTTTGCTTTTTGGAGTTTGAGCCATGTAGAAATCGCTCCAAAGTAGTTGCCTATATGGAGTTGGCCAGACGGTTGTATTCCTGAAAAGACGATATGCTGCATATGGATTTAGGATAGCATTTTGTTAGCCAGCAGACAACAGACTACGGTCTACAGTTGGCTTATGGCACATAGCCTATGGCGTGTGGTAAATCGGCAATTCAATTTAGTATCAAATATTTTTAAAAAAAGCCTAGGACATAAAAGCCATCGGATACCCTGTTAATTTAAACTTCAATTACAACAGGTAAAACCATAGGCCTGCGTTCTGTTTTCGAGTAGAGAAACTGACCAATTTGGTCGCGAATTTTATTCTTAATAAAGAATTCATCAGCACGTGTGCGTGGTTCTTTATCTTGGAGAATTTTTTTTACTTTGATTCGAACATTAGCGAGCAGTTCTTTATTCTCTTTCATATAAATAAAACCTCGCGAGATAATGTCGGGCTCGCCAATAATTTTTCCGGTTTTCCCATCGATATTGACAATGACAACAAAAATTCCATCATCTGCAAGCATTTGCCGGTCTCGTAATACAATATTGGAAACATCACCAACGCCGAGCCCGTCAACAAAAACATAGTCACTTGGTACTTTTTTGGGAAGCAGGCGTGGTTGTTTATTCTGCATCTCAAGTATCGAACCGTTATCCAGAACAAAAATATTTTTTTTCTGAAAACCATTTCGAATTGCCAGCTTCGCGGCCTCTTTGAGCATGTAGTGATTAGCATAGACTGGGAGCAAATACGTTGGTTTGATTTGTTTGAGCACTTCTACCATTTTAGCGGGAGTACTATGTCCGCCCGAGTGGACGTCCATGATTTCAGTATGAACTACATTATCACTGAGGCGATAAAGATTATCCTTGAGCCGTTGTACTGTCCTCTCATTTCCTGGGACTACTGAAGACGAAAAGACGATAGTATCGGTTGGTTTAACCTTGATAAAGCGATGATTGCCGCTGACAATACGGGAGAGTACTGCATTGCCTTCGCCTTGGGCCCCGGTGCAGAGGACAATAATACGTTTATCGGGTATTGAGTTGATCTGGTTGATTGTAACTAACGTCTTTTTATTGGTCTTGATATATCCCAGTTGGCGGGCAACTTCAACGTTCGTTTTTATGCTATAGCCATCAAGTATGACCTTTTTGCCAACCTTATTTGCATATTCTATAATCTGCTTGATACGTTCCAATTGAGACGAAAACGTCCCGATGACAATTCTTCCAGGCGCTTCCTTAACCAGTTTTTCCAGATTGCGGTACATGACCTGTTCTGGAGTGCGTTCTTTTTTTGCGACAGCTCCAAGGCTTTCGAGCATAAGAATGGTTGGTTTTGGAAGATTGCTCAGATGACGGTAGTTTATCTCCTTCCGGCCTACTGGATTTTTTTCATATGTCCAATCACCCGGATGAATGACTGTTCCGTCCGGTGTCTGGATAATCACGCCTACCGCGTCCATGATTGAGTGATCTACTTGGAAAAATTTTATGGTAAATCGTCCGAGGCGAAGAACATCCTGTATTGATTTGATTGTATGGATTTTTAGTTTTTTTGAGCCACCTTTTTCAAGATCCTCCACCCGTTTTTTGATGAGAGCCAGCGTGAGTGGCCTCCCAGCAATCATTGGATAGTTGAGTTGGTCAAGGAGAATTGGTGCAGCGCCAATATGGTCAAGATGTCCGTGTGAAAAGAGAACGCCACGAATTTTATTTTCTTTTCCCTTGAGATACGTTGCATTTGGCACGATATAATCGATGCCGGGCATATCTTCTTCCGGGAACTGCATGCCCATGTCAAGTATGATAATGCCATTTCCATACTCAAAAACCGTCATGTTACGGCCCACCTCTTCTTGACCACCAATTGGAATAATGCGTAAAGTCGGCCGTTTCTTTTTTCCGGAATATTTTTTCTTTTTGTAAATTTCTCTTTTTTGTATCACGTGTTTACTAGCTTATGGTATATAGCTTTTTAATTTTAATGTTATTAATTTAATGCATTCAGCCATTATGATATAATATGCGATAACTCTTTTTGCTTTTTTAAAATATTCCCAATTTTCGGCACATTACCCAATGCATATTTATCCTTATTTCCATATACTACTAAAGTGGGTTTAGTTATGGATTTGAAGTGCCGGAACAGCGGCTTTCTGGATAGTTTCAGTTTTTTTATTGCTTCTAAAAAGGGGAATACATTGTAGTCGCCGTCCGGATTTGCGATGTCGTAGAATCCAGTATATGAAAATATTTCATCTGGCAAGAGTTTGCGTATAATTTCTCCC
>CAZBNI010000103.1:0-3870 GCA_964493105.1 uncultured Gammaproteobacteria bacterium | reverse complement strand
GATCAGTACTGGTGGGCTTCCGCGACGCCGTGGTGGAGCATTGAGATGATCGAAGCCGGTGCGAAAGAACTCAAAGAGGTGGTTGAAATCGCCCCTGTTCCAGCTAAAGAAAAAAATAAAGCTCTTGACCTGTACCATAAAATTGTGTTTACCGCCTTTGAATGGCAGCGCTCCGGCAAAGTTGATGCGCTGGCAAAATCAGCAGATGAAGACGTAACCCAGCGCATTACAACTGAAATGCCGTATATCCCGGAGAGTGAATTTAACGGCATTGTGCAAAATTTAGAAAAACAAATGTTTGAAGCGGCTGATGCGCGCGAATACGAACGTGCCGCCCAAATACGAAATCGAGTAAATGAGCTCAATGAAAAAAAGGACCAAATTACGAAACACAAGTAACATGTCAAAAAAGGATCTTGCGATCCGACACGAGCATCGTCAACGAGCCCGCCGGATCATTAAGAGGCTTCTTACTGATGAGAATTTTGAGATAACAAAAAAAATCAAGTTTGGGGCGCGCTACTATATAGCCGAAGGATTCCATCAGAATAACCGGGCACTTTTTAAAAGCTGTATCTACTCTCGTTCATACGACCACCTAACCAACCAGAAATTCTCGCGAGAAGTGCTTTTCTTGGGTTTTCTTCGCGGTTCAAAATTTAAAATTGTAAAGCAAACGGCGCCGCATATTTACGCATTCGGCACAAAAACACGGGCATGGTATATCCGCGAATACGTCTCCGGAAAAGTACAAAACATCAATGGCGGAAATATTCGCTTTAAAAAAGAATTTTTCACCACCAAAAGCCTCCGCTGGACACTCGACACATTATTTGATCTCCACCGTATAAAAGGCCATCATTTACCCGCTGATTTTAAAAAACTGCTCTATTCCCCGCAAACACTCAATTACCTGTGGCGCTTTATCGGGCCGTATCTTGACTATGTTGAACATACCCTCAAATGGAAAGGGAGCGGCAAGCTGATTAAAAAACAGTTTGATCATTACGCGGTAATATATAAAAATACACCGCGCGTTCTGGCCCACCAAGAGCTCTATGCTCCTCATGTCATCGACGTTCGCGGCCAATTCAAAATTATTGACTGGGAAAACGTTGGATGGGCGTCAATCGTCAAAGATGCGGTCACCGTCTGGATGCGAGCCTTTCAAAACCCAAGGTGGCAACACAAACTTCACGCCGAGTTCAAAAAACATTACCAATCGTATAAACCCTTTGACGATCTCTGGACTGCTTCCGTACTGGTACAATGCGTCTTCAATGTTATCGGTTATCATTTTTATCATGACAAAACCGACTTCAGTCCAATGGCCCAATTTTCCAAAAAAACGCTTAAAGCAATCTTATCTAATACTTTTGAAGGCAATAATTAAATGAAACAATACATTGATCTCCATACACATTCAAACTACACCGGCGGTAAATGTACGCCGGCCGAACTTTGTGCGCTCGCCAAAAAAAATGACATTTCTGTTCTAGCATTGGCTGATCACAATGTAATTGACGGCATTAGCGAGCTCCGACAGGCCGGCAATAAATACGGCGTACACATTATCAACGGTGTTGAAATATATACGCGCTATCGCAATCAAAACCTTCATCTTTTGGGGTATAACTTTGAACTGGGAGACAATAAACTTACCCAAACGCTCAATATACTACAGAAAGACAACATCCGCAACGTTAAGCGTTCAATTCATTCACTTCAAGAACAGGGTTTTACTATTGATGAAGAAGCACTTTTCAAGAGTCCCGCAAAAAACCGTGGTGTCCTTCACGTACTTCAAGAAATTGAACGCCATCCAAAAAATTTAAAAAAAATGGAAAAAGAGCTGCCCGATGATAAGCGTGACTTTTTTGGCAAAATCAAATTTTATATGGGTTATGACACGCCAGCAGCGCTTCGGTTATCAGAAGTCCCCACTGACGAAGCAATTACTATCGTACAACAAAGTGGTGGATTTGCGATACTTGCGCACCCTGGACAACAGCTTAATTACGAAGGGGATAAATTAATACTGGAGCTTGTCAAGGCAGGACTCGAAGGTATTGAGATACTATCCCCCTATCACTCATGGCACCAAATTGAGCACTATCAAACATTTGCTATCAAAAATAAACTCTTAGCAACGGGTGGAAGTGATTTTCACGGAGACATTGACTTTACAAAAAGAGAATCAATCACGCGACAATGGGATTATTTCAAAATACCATATACTATATATGAAAATTTAAAAAAACGATTTCCCGGCCTATAATTAACGCATATTGTAATATGAAAAAACTAAAAGTCCTCTTTATCGCGGCAGAATTAAATCCACTAGCAAAAGTAGGGGGGCTTGGAGACGTCACCGGCGCATTGCCAAAGGCGCTCCGTACCGAAGGGATTGACGTACGGATTGTCATTCCAAAATATGGCAGTATTGATGATAAAAAATATCCGTCAAAAAAAATTGCGGACAACGTTACGGTCCCGTTCAACAACAAAAAAGAATCAATCGCACTTTACGAAACTCCATTACCCGGCAGTGAAGTGCCTGTTTATCTCATTGATAATCTGACCTATCTTGGCCAAAATGGCATTTATTTTGAAACAGCAGAGCTATCTGACAATAAAAATAGGGAAGCTGAACGGTTTACGTTTTTAGCCCGATCAAGTCTCTCGATCTTTGGCGCGCTCAACTGGTTTCCGGACGTTATTCACTGCCATGACTGGCATGCTGGTATGGCACCTGTCCTTGTTAAAACGTTGGCAAAAACAAACCCGCTGCTGAAAAAAATTAAAACGCTGCTGACAATACACAATCTTGAATACCAGGGTTGGTACAATGCTGAAACGGTTTTGGACGCACTTGGCATTGCGGAAAAAGATCATCCCGCGTTATCGCAACAAAAAAAAGGATATCTTTCCAGCGTACGGCAAGGCATTCTCACCAGCGACCACCTGAATACAGTTAGCGAAACCTACGCCAAAGAAATACTGACCAAAGAGTTCGGTAATGGACTCGAAGATGATCTGATTGCTCGTGCCGATAGACTTACCGGCATTGTCAACGGCATTGACGTGGACCGCTTTAATCCTGAAACTGACTCACATATCGCTGCCCAATATTCTCTAACCAATATAGAGGGTAAAAAGAAGTGCAAAGCGGCGCTCCAAAAAAAATGTGAGCTTGAAGTAAATGAAACGCTTCCAATTTTTGGCATTGTGTCGCGCCTAGTGAGCCAAAAAGGTCTTGACCTTATATATAAAATCGCTGACCAGATGATGAACGAGGATCTGCAGTTTGTATTACTGGGCACTGGCGATCCAAAACTCGAAAAGCTCATGCAGAAAATAGCCATTACATATCCCCGAAAAGCCTCTGTCCGCATCGAATTTGACACAGCGTTTGCTCAACAAATTTATGCTGGTTCGGATGTTTTTCTGATGCCATCCCGGTTCGAGCCATGTGGGCTTGGACAGATGATCTCGATGCGCTACGGCACGCTTCCAATCGTAAGGGCTACGGGCGGCCTTAAAGATACTGTACAGGATTACTCCTCGGCTGATAATTCTGGTGATGGCTTTGTATTTGATGCTTATGAGAGTAAAGAACTGCTAAAAGCGATACAGAGGGCCCTTAAACTGTTTCAGAACCAAGAATCATGGTACACTGTGGTTAGACGCGTTATGAGAAAGGATTTTTCATGGAATGCTTCCGCAAAAAAATACATTAAACTTTATCATCAACTGAAACAATGATGCCAACGAAAAAGAAAACTGCGGCGCAAAAAAAGAAGCCCGCGATCAAACCGACCAAAATCAAGCCTATCAACAGCGAAATTCGAATCGATGAAATTCACGACC
>CAZBNI010000102.1:0-3933 GCA_964493105.1 uncultured Gammaproteobacteria bacterium | reverse complement strand
TAATGATAGCAATATGTTTTGGTTTTTCTTGCTTCATAGATTCCACTCAATTATCCCCTAAAAAGTAATAAAAGACAAATGGTACCGCTACCTTAAAAGCGGCTTAAAACATCGGAGCCGCTTCTAAGGTTAAGTAGGCTTAAGCCTTTATACAAATCCTACTATTTTTTTCTCTTTTTCCGTTTTGCTACCTTTCTCTTTTTTGCAGGTTTCTTCTTTGCTACCTTTCTCTTTTTTGCAGGTTTCTTTACAACTTTTTTCTTCTTAACAACTCTTCTCTTTTTTGCCATGATCCTCTCACCTCCTTTCAAGAATAGGATTAAAATTTAAAAATTTTTAAAAATTGACTAAAACTCTTAATAAAAAAGAATTTTCAAAAAAACTTTATAAATCATCGATGAAACAATTATAGCATACTTTTAATAACAATGCAACACAGTTTATAAAAAAATACAAACTATTTTAAAAACTCAATCACTCTCGCATTAAATGATTCTGGACGGTCTTCCATTGGAACGTGACCGCTATTTGAAAATGTATTCCACTCAGCGTTTGGAAGCAAATCACACAACGCTTCACCTTCTTCAATCGGAATAATTTTATCTTCTGTTCCCCATACAATAAGCATCGGCGCTGTAATTGTTACTAATGCCTCTGGTAGAACATTTTTATCATAATCAGAAAGAAAGTGTACCAAGCCAATGTCCCAATATTCAAGCTTAGTTACTGCCGTATATTGACTGACCAACGTTTTGGTAATTAGACTACGATTATGGTAGAAGAGATCGAGATTCTCCTCAATTCGTTTTTCGCTAAGAAACGACCGGACAAATATTTGACCCCAGCGTGTCAGCGGAGGAAACTTCAGCAACTGGGCGCCTATCGATACCCAGATATTTTTTTCAGTTGAGAGTGCAGCGTCCACAAATACTAACTTGGAAACTCTTTCTGGATATTTGAATGCAAAATGCGAAACAACATTTGCTCCCATATTGTGAGCAATAAATGATGCTTTTTCGATTTTAAGCCGGTCCATAACCGCAGCAATAAATGATGCCTGGCTTGGATGTGAATAATCCTCTTCGGCAGACTTTTTGCTCAAGTGAAATCCTTTCATATCAAACGCGATTGCCCGGTATCCCTCTTGAGCAAGCGCGGGTATTGTCAAACGCCAATTAAAGGTGCCTCCCCCAAACCCATGTATCAAAATAACCGGCTCACCTGTTAAGCGGCCTGCTTCTTGAACAAACGTTTTGACGCCATCAACCGTGATAAAGTAGCCATCTGACGGAGCGAGCTTTGGGGGATCAGAATAAATTTTTCCGGACAATGGAACCAGATACGAACCAAAAAGCACGATAGCAAACAAAACAAGAGAAATTATGAAAAATGATGACCATTTCCTTCTCATAAATTTGTAAATCACTGAATAAGTGTTCGTTGTTCCCTGACGGAAAGTGAATATCTTTTTCTAGAAAGGGATCGTTGCCTGATAATTTCATATAAAAATAACACGGCAGTAACTGACATATTAAGGCTCTGAATCATACCTACATTGGTATATGAACCGCAACATCAGCAGCAGCGAGTATCACTTGCGATAATCCACGATGTTCATTACCGACACATAATGCAAGCTTCTTATCAAATAATTCTACCTGAAAGATGTTTGTAGTCTTGCTAGTAAGTGCTGTAGCAACAATACGATAGCTTTGTTTTTTCAGAGACGCAATACACTCATCTGTCGAGTGAAAAATTTCAAAACTAAGCCATTTTTTTTGCGGATGATGAGCTTGATTTACCGACCTTTGCAGGATTGTAAGGCTCCTCCTGACCAAAAATAAAAAAACTTTTTTGCATACCAAACGCATCACAACTACGCAGAATCGCTTCGGCATTATGAGAATCATGAATATCTTCGAGTACAACAACTATACCTGCATGGCGACTTGAAATTACTTTTTTAATTTTTTCATTTCGACAATCGGTAATCATATACTATCAGTATACTATACTTATTCACTCTAAGCGATATAGAATTTTTTGCCACGGTGCTTCAGAAATCCTTCAGCGCCCAATTCAGTTAGTACCTTTTATACCAGAATCCTATACGGATTAATGTCGTGCTGCCATGCTAAATCACACCCCTGTTTTCTATAGTGCCACTGGACCTATTTTTGAAATTTTTTCATATCAAAACCCATACTACTTGTCATCACGCAACCGCTGCTGAACCAGAATTAAATTGTCGGTCCATGGCTGTTCCATATCAAGCAATATGTACTGCATTCCCGCCTTTTCAAACAGCCTAATATACTCACCTGGGAAATCACGCTCAAGTCGTTTCAGCATTTTTTCCATATCGTCTTGATCGGATCTATTTTGTAGTCGTTCTTTTAAAGTTTCCAATGAAGCGTTGCACAAAAAAAGATAGAGCTCACGTTTATCCTGCGACTTTAATAATTCCTGAACATTAAACTTTTCATGATTAGCTCCCAGTTCAAGAATAATGAGGTCATCATCAAGTCCTGCAATATGCTCATACATATCTTGATAGCCCTGTAATGTCTTTTCTTCGGGAACCGTTCCATCAACGCGATATTTACGAACAAATGCTTTAACATCAACCACGTTAGCATCTGGAAACGTTTCACCTATAAGCGTTGTTTTACCAGCACCCGGTTTCCCAAAAAAAACTACTAGTTTTTTTGTGTTCATACTTTTTGTTGCTTAAGACCAAAAATATTATGCTCCTTACCATGGGCCCGCGCATCTGAAAAGATCTTTAATACTATCATAATAATCAATCCAATAATCTTAGCTCCAAGAGCCATTACTACAAACCCGCTTGCAATAAGCGTAATATGCATAAGTATAATCCGTTTATACGGACCAAACATAATTCCTTGCGGGTTTAATTCGTTGTATCTTTTTCGTCCGACAAAATTTTTCAAGAAAGAAAAACCATGACTCACAAATAATACCGCAATACCCACTCCTACTGTACTCAAACCAGTCCAAACTAAATCCCATGGAATAAAACTACTACCGCCAACAATATCTTGTTCCGGCCCAAAAAGCGCAAAGATAAAAAAGAGATGTCCTGCCATAAATCCCCCATAATGTATTATAAAAAAACCAGACATAAAAAGCGTGAGAATAATCGCGCCTATACCACGTACCGGCAACTGAATCGACGAACTCTTCCCTTTGAGCATAAATTCCTTGCCTAATAAGCCAGTTGTCAACATCTTGCAGAGTGTATAAAAACCAATAATCGCGCTTTCAAACCAATATAACAGCATAATATGAAATATTTCCCAGCTAAAATCGTGCCAACAATCGGAACTATATTTGCCGCTATTAACAATAGTACCGAGGATTTTTTGGATACGTGAGATAGTACATTACTCATTATATATATTATATCACAAACCGATTCACGGTACTTGACAAAATAATCAAAAGGTAGTAACATCGATTGATGCCCTTTAACAATATCGTTAATAATCATACTGTTTATATATAGATCGTAAAAAAGAAATTCAAAATTCGATAAGGCAAACACCTTTAGCAAGGAGGCTTATGTCCATGAGGAGACAAAAGATATTCGCAATTTTCGTTGTCGTACTGTTCGTTGCTGCCTTTGCGCTGGACAATGCCGGCGTGGCCCCAATCAATTCTGATCAAGAGATGATTTTGGCGGGTGGCGCGGCATCTCCGCAGGTAGTCGGTGGATTGATCGTTCTGGTAAGTGCCGCGGGTCTCGTAATCAGTTTCATCTGTAAAAAAGGTGACCCAAATGCCGGTTCAAAAATCGCCAAAGCGATGAAGAAACACCACGGAAGCCGATGACTGTACAACCCCAACAAGGGCGAGCAATAACTCGCCCTTGTGATTTAATCAGGAGGTAGGATGCGTACATATGCTGAA
>CAZBNI010000101.1:0-3935 GCA_964493105.1 uncultured Gammaproteobacteria bacterium | reverse complement strand
ATCTCGGGCCTTTCAAGGGGCGTAGTTGTAATTGAGGGAAGCACGGATTCCGGTTCACTGATCACCGCCTCATGTGCACTTGAGCAGAATCGCGAGATATTCGCTGTCCCTGGCAATATATCCAATACTACTTCCCAGGGGCCAAATAAATTGCTGAAAATGGGCGCAACAGTTGTAACCAGCGCGCAAGATATTCTCGATGTTTTGCATGTCAGCAAGCCACTTTGCAGTAAAAAGACTCTCTCTGTACCGGCAACGGGCGAGGAAAAACTCATTCTCGAAACACTATCAGCAACACCGCTTCATATTGACGAAATAATCCGAGCGTGTAAACTGAATACCAGTACTATAAATAAAGTATTAACAATGCTTGAACTTAAAGGAAATATCACCAATACCGGGAATAATCAGTATATTCGGTTACGATAAAAAATAAAAAATCGTTTGTAATTACACTTACGAATTTTCAGATTAGTACCAATAATTAATATGAAATTACTTGTTGTAGAATCACCAACAAAAGCGAAAACCGTTACCAAATTCCTTGGTACCGACAGGTTTGAAATAATGGCAAGCGTTGGCCATGTCCGCGACCTTCCCAAGAGCAATAAAAAAGCAATCGACATCGATGGTGGCTTTGTGCCGTATTATGAAATTTCCCCCGATAAACAAGAGATAATCGAAAAATTAAGAAAACTCGCAGCAAAAGCAGACTCTATATACCTTGCCACTGATCCGGACCGCGAAGGTGAAGCAATTGCATGGCATATCGCCGAGATACTCAACCATAAAAATAATTATAATATCAAAAGGATTGTTTTCCATGAAATTACCAAATCGGCAATAGACGAGGCGATAAAAAAACCACGCGATATCGACCAAAATCTACGCAAAGCTCAAGAAGCCCGCCGCGTGCTTGATCGGCTTGTTGGATATGATCTGAGTGGCCTGATCTGGAAAAAAGTACGCTATGGCCTTTCAGCCGGCAGAGTGCAGTCTCCCGCACTTCGCATACTGGTGGAGCGTGAGCGTGAAGTTAAGGCATTCAAATCAGAAACATTCTGGACTATTATTGCTGATCTACAAACCAAGGATACAACCGAACTACAGCTTACCTGTTCCAAAGAACCCCGTGATAAAAAAACTGTCGAGCAAATTATCCAGGATGGAAAATCAGGCGCTTGGTTTGTTAAGAAAGTAAAAGAGACAGAGATAAAACGCTCACCGCGTTCACCGCTCACTACCTCAACCCTACAACAGACCGCGAGCTCACGTCTCGGATTCGCTCCGTCCCGAACGATGAGAATAGCCCAAAAACTATATGAAGCAGGTCACATCACCTATATGCGTACTGATAGTACAAATCTCAGTAAAGAGGCTCTCGGACAAATTGCAGCAACGATAGAAAAAGAATTTGGCAAGGAGAATCTTGCAGTACGGACATACAAAACGAAAAGTAAAAATGCTCAGGAAGCGCATGAGGCCATCCGACCAACCAATGCATCAAAAAAAACAGCGGGCGCAACCGACGACCAGAAAAAACTCTATGCCCTCATCCGGCAACGCACGCTCGCCTGCCAAATGAGTGAAGCCAAATTGCTCCGTACAAGAGTTACGACAAATATCAAAACAGAGTCAATCCCCGACTTTCATATCAATGGATCGCGAGTGCTTTCACAGGGATGGCTGCTGGCAGAACCAATTGCTCGTGGCGAAGATGTAGAATTACCAAAACTCGCAATGAACGATTCATTGAAGCTGAATAAAATCAACGCTGATGAAAAAGAAACCCAACCGCCACCTCGCTATACTGAAGCAGGGCTTGTCAAAGAATTGGAAAAGCGTGGCATTGGCCGGCCAAGCACATACGCGGCAATCATCCAAACGATTATTACACGCGGGTATGTAGAAAAAGAAGGAAGGTCGCTCAAGCCAACTGATACAGGAGAAGTTGTTAGTAGCTTTTTAGAAAAAAACTTTACAAAATACATCAGCGATTCCTTTACCGCAGAATTGGAAGACGAACTGGATGAGATTGCTAGTGGTAAACGTGAGTATAAAAAAACACTCAAAGACTTTTATGGACCATTCCAAAAAGACATCAAATCCAAGGAAAACATTGATAAAATTACCACACTTGGTGATGCCGACAATAGCATCAAATGCCCTAAATGCGGGGGTAAAATGGTCATCAAACTTGGACGATCGGGTAAATTCCTCAGTTGTTCAAAATTTCCTGACTGCGATGGCGCCCGCATGATTGACGGTAAAGAACTTGATGGACCAAAAGAAACAGGCGAAGCATGTCCTGACTGTAAAGACGGCAAGCTTGTTGAGCGAGAAGGTCGCTTTGGTAAATTTATCTCGTGCAGCAATTATCCGAAATGTAAATTCATCAAACGGGATGAAAACAATAATCACGGCTCTACTGGTGTAAAATGTACGAAGTGCAAAGATGGCGAAATGGTAGAACGTCGTGGCAGGTTCGGACCGTTCTTTAGCTGCTCCAACTATCCAAAGTGTAAATACGCGATCAAAGCAAAACCAACCGGCAAGAAATGTGAATACGTTCGCGAGAACGGCGTTTGCGGTGCGCTGATGATGGAAGGTACCAAAACAATTCCAGAGCGATGTAGTGACAAGACATGTCCCAACCACAATCCGCACAAGCTGGACAAGAAATAGCTTAATACAATAAACATAAATATCATCGAAGTAGCATGATAGTATCGAGGATTACGAAGCTGAAGCAGATTTAGTTTCTGTTTTGTAAAATGCTGCTTAATATTGATTATTTTGTCATAAGCGCGTATAATGGAAAAAACGTAAAACTTACTTTTAACTACTAGACACATGCCAAAAATTCTTATTACAGGGGCAACCGGCCAGATTGGCTCTGAGCTTACATTAGCGTTACGTGAAAAATTCGGGGGTGAAAATGTTATCGCGCTTGGACACCGAAGGCCCCCAACAGATGATCTAAAAAAATCAGGACCCTATGAACAGGGCGACGCCACAGATAAGGCATTTCTAAAAAAACTTCTAGAAAAGTACAAAATCGATCAAATTTATCACCTGGTTGGTATTCTTTCAGCTGCGGGCGAAAAAAGTCCTGACAATGCATGGATGGTCAATATTAACAGCTTGAAAAACGTTTTAGACCTTGCTAAAGAATATGATATTGGGAGGGTTTTTTGGCCAAGCTCGATCGCTGCTTTCGGTCCAAGCACACCGCGTGATAATACCCCACAAGCTACGATAATTGACCCCACAACGATCTATGGCATAACAAAGTATACCGGGGAATTACTGTGCAATTACTATTACAATAAATATCGAATTGATGTGCGCAGCTTACGCTATCCGGGTTTAATCAGCTATGTAACACTACCAGGAGGTGGTACAACGGACTATTCAATCGCCATGTTCTACGAAGCTATTACAGATAAAAAGTATACGTGTTTTGTGCGCGAAGATACCATGCTACCCATGATGTATATGCCCGATGCGATTGAAGGAACGATTAAACTCATGGAAGCAGCTGCTCCAAAAATTAAAATTCGTCTCAGTTATAACTTTACTGCAATCAGCTTTACGGCAAAAGAGCTTGCCAATGAAATTCAAAAACACATACCTGACTTCGTATGTACCTACTCCCCCGATCGGCGTCAAGCTATTGCAGATACATGGCCACGCTCCATTGACGACACGCCAGCACAGCGCGACTGGGAATGGAAACCAACCTACACTCTGGCAAAGATGACTGAGGATATGATCAAGCATCTCAAACCAAAGCTCAAATCAAAATAACAAATGATAAAAAAGCAGTACAAACTAAAAAGTGTACTGTTTTTTTACTCTACTCCTTCTGACGACGCTGTCTCGTCTTGAGCCGCTTTCAATACCTCAATTTTTGATTGCACCATACTATTGTC
>CAZBNI010000100.1:0-3966 GCA_964493105.1 uncultured Gammaproteobacteria bacterium | reverse complement strand
GAGGTGCGTTAACTGACAATACAGGCGGCACATAAATACTTTTGAACTTTATTCTAGTATGTTATATACTTATGTATGTGAAGGAAAAGAAAACACAACCTAGTCCAAAAAAGGCTGCTTTAGGCAGTAAATTAAGGGTGCGGGTAAATATAAAAGTAGTGAGTATTATTATTGGCGTAGTTTCTATTGCCTGGTTACTTGTGTTTATTGTCTATCCATCAGGAAATGCTAATTCGTCCAGTACTTCATCTACCACGGTGATTGACGATGTAATGGACACCTCGCGCGGCACAGAGTGGATCCTTTTCCAATCGACAGCAGACGACTTTCAGATACTGATGCCTGGTGAGCCCGTTACTGACCGTCAGGAACAGGATTTGGGTTCTGATAATCTAACTGCAATGGTCAATCAGTATATTGCTGCTGATGAAAACAGTAATGCGTTTATAGTTACGGTAACGCATTATCCAGAGGCGTATGATGTTTCGGATCCCGAAACAATTCTTCAAAATTCCGTACAAAATGCTGCGAATTCAATACTTGATAATGAGCTGATGTATTCGCAAGGCTATAGTGAGGAAGGATATACTGTGCTTGATGCTGAGATTAAAAATGATACACGAGAGATATATTCATTGCAGCGTTTGGTTTTAATTGATCGTACCCAATATACAATTCTTGCTGCGTTTGATATTAATAACCTCAATAATGGCGCGGAAGCACTCTATAATAATTTTATCAATTCATTTGAGTTAATGGTTCAGTAAGTACTATGTCAGTAGCCTCTCTGCGAAATCAGCCATTTTTTTACATCCTAATAGCCCTTGTCGCTTTTTTATCATATCTTGTTCTGAAACCATTTTTATCAGCTATTGTACTTGCTTTCTTAGCAGCACTGTTTTTTAAGCCAGTGTATCTTTTTTTTCATAAGATTTTTCGAGGAAGACACAAGCTAGCGGCGATGATTTCAGTACTGATCGTCTTTTTTGTAGTTTTAATTCCACTCGTTTCGATAAGTGGATTAACCATCAATCAGATTATTCAGTTTAAAAATGATTTTGGATCTGAAGGAAATATTGATTTGGAATATGTAGTTGAGAAAGCAAATACTGTCATTGATATTGTTCCAGGGGTTGAGGAAAAATTAACAGTTGGTGGAGTGGAAGAATGGATACAGAATGGTGCCAAAGCCGTCGGGTCATTTTTTTTGGAAAGGTTACCGGATATTGGCTCTGGTGCGTTTAATTCGCTCACCTGGGTACTGATTTTTATTATTCTTCTTTATTCATTATTTCCGATTCAGGATAAGTTAATGCATTTTTTGGAGCACTTAAGCCCTTTGGATGACCGTATTGACCGGATATATCTGACACGCGTTGTCGAGATGTCAAAATCAATGGTAAAGGGTACGTTCGCCATTGCTATTGTACAGGGCGTTGTATCTGGGATTTTCTTAGCAGTTGCTGGCGTTGATTATGTTTTGTTTTTGACGGTCCTGATGGTCTTCCTCGGGGTTATCCCGATGGTGGGTTCAGGATTTGTAATGATTCCGATCAGTATTGTTTTGCTGTTTACTGGTCATATCTGGCAGGGTACTATGTTGCTCTTGGCAACCACGTTATTGGTGAATAATATTGATAATTACCTGCGGCCAAAGCTTGTGTCGAAAAAAGCCGAGTTGCATCCGGCGTTGGTAATTATTGGTGTTCTCGGTGGTTTGCAGGTATTTGGTGTTCTCGGTTTTATTTACGGACCAGTTATTATGATCTTGTTGGTTACAACCGTCGAGATGTATATGAAGGACGCTCAAAAATCCCAAAAAGTAGAATAGCTGAGTATTATGCGAATATTGACTTGACATGGATGTAGTTTTGGTATATACTTTTTTGTTGTTAATACATAACAAATTCAAATATATGGACATCAATAAGCTCACCGTAAAATCGCAAGAAGCGCTCAACCGAGCACAAAATTTACTCAATGAAAAAGGACAGCAACAGCTTACGCCCGCGCATCTTATTGCCGCATTATTGGGACAAGAAGACAGTGTTGTCATCCCAATTATGCAGAAGCTTGAGATTGATACCCATAATCTTTTGGAAAAAGTTACAGCGTTGGTTGACGCTATCCCTGCAGTAGAAGGAGGGGATGTTTTTGTGAGTCGGGAATTAAACAAGGTACTGATCCAAGCACAGAAAGAAGCAACAAATTTAAAAGATGAGTATATTTCAACTGAACATATCTTTCTTGCGCTGCTTGATGTGAAGTCAGACGTAAAAGCATTATTGGAACAATTGAAAATTTCAAAGGAAAAAGTTTTTAATGCGCTTAAAGAGGTACGCGGAAACCAGTCAGTAACTGATCAGGATCCAGAATCAAAATACAATGTGCTTCAGAAATATGGGCAAAATCTTACAGCGCTTGCGCAATCAGGTAAACTCGATCCTGTTATCGGACGCGATGAAGAAGTACGGCGTGTGATGCAGGTATTATCGCGACGTACCAAAAATAATCCAGTATTAATTGGCGAGCCAGGTACCGGTAAAACGGCAGTAGTCGAAGGTCTTGCCCAACGGATTGTTGCGGGCGATGTACCTGAGACATTAAAAGATAAAGATGTGTATAATTTGCAGATTGGATCTTTACTCGCTGGCGCAAAGTATCGTGGAGAATTTGAAGATCGCCTCAAGGCTGTACTTAAGGAGATTGAGTCGTCCGATGGCAAGATCATTCTTTTTATTGACGAATTACATACAATTGTAGGCGCTGGTGCGGCAGAAGGAGCAGTTGATGCTTCAAATATGCTGAAACCGGCATTAGCACGCGGAACAATCCGTACTATCGGCGCAACAACCCTGAAGGAATATCAGCAGTATATTGAAAAAGATAAGGCGCTTGAACGTCGATTTCAGCCTGTGTATATTGGTGAACCGTCTCTTGAAGATACTATCGCAATTCTGCGTGGTGTTAAGGAAAAATACGAAGTTCACCATGGTGTGAGGATTACAGATGCAGCACTGGTTACTGCCGCTACACTTTCACAACGTTATATCACCGATAGATTTTTACCTGATAAGGCAATTGATCTTGTCGATGAAGCGACAAGCGCATTACGGCTCGAGGTTGATAGCATGCCGGTTGAAATCGACCAATTGCGAAGAAAGATCATGAAGCTTGAAATTGAACGTGAGGCACTGAAAAAGGAAAAAGATGTCGTTTCGAAAGAACGACTACAAAAGGTGAAAAAAGAAATCGGTAATTTGCAAGAAGCGCAAAAGCAGCTGGAGCTACATTGGAATAATGAAAAAGAAATTATTACACAAATTCGATCAGCACAGAACAAAATTGATGAACTGAAGATTACTGCTGAAAAAATGGAGCGTGATGGTGAACTTCAGAATGTAGCGGAGATTCGTTATGGCAAATTACCCGAACTCGAAAAGGAAATTAAAAATGCGGAAAAGAAATTGCGTACGATCCAGAAGGATAAGCAAATCCTTAAAGAAGAAGTGACGGAAGAGGATATTGCTAAAATTGTTGCACAGTGGACAGGTATTCCAGTTTCAAAGATGCTTACTTCGGAAACCGAAAAATTAAAATTAATGGAACAGAAAATCGGCAAGCGTGTCATTGGTCAAGAAGCAGCAGTACGTGCAGTGAGTAATGCGGTACGCCGATCACGTGTAGGAATTTCAGAGGAAGGGAAGCCAATTGGTTCATTTATATTTATGGGACCAACAGGCGTTGGTAAAACTGAACTCGTAAAAGCACTTGCTGAGTCGCTGTTTGATGATGAAGATGCAATTGTCCGGCTGGATATGTCAGAATATATGGAGCAACACGCAGTAGCAAAGATGATTGGATCGCCTCCCGGTTATATCGGACATGAAGAGGGAGGACAACTTACCGAAGCAATCCGTCGAAGGCCATATAGTATTGTACTCATGGATGAGATTGAAAAAGCGC
>CAZBNI010000099.1:0-4065 GCA_964493105.1 uncultured Gammaproteobacteria bacterium | reverse complement strand
TTTCTCTTTGAGCGAGACAATAAAAAGATTCTTATCACGCAAGATTCCATACGCGATATTTTCACTCGGGGCGACAACGACTCCGCTGACAAGCTCACCCTTTTGGTCACGCGCTTTATAAGAATAATCAGCCATGTTTTTTGTTTTGGTTTTATCTATAACAACGCTTTTTGAAGCTAAAAAGGCTTTAAATTTATGATCTTTTTATTTCTTAGATTCGATTATTTTTTTTATCTTCGCGACCACTTCGGACGGCATAAAATGGGCCTTGATAAGATAATCTTCCGCGCCAAGATCCAAGCCTTTTTGAACATCATCACGCTGGCCAAGATTGGTTAACAATACAACCGGGATATCCTTTGTTTGTGGGTTATCTTTCAGGTTTTTAATGACATCGAAACCGCTCATTTTCGGCAGGATAATATCCAGGAGAATAATATCCGGCTTTTCTTCAATGGCTGATTTTAGCCCTTTTTCACCATCGTTGGCAAAATTCACTTTAAAGCCCTCAAGGTCGAGTTTGGCAACATACATGCCAGCCAGGAATTTGTCATCCTCTACAAGCAGTATATTGGTTTTTTTTGATTTTTCATCTGCCATAGTAGTTTATAAAAAATTATTTATTATCGCTCTATTCGCGTGTTACGCGGATCACTTCTGATAATGATGTTTTGCGCTCCAATGCCTTTAAAATACCATCTTGCTTAATCGACATCATCTTTTGGCGCTTCGCGGTCTGTCGGATTTCATCAATCGTTGGATTACTGACAACGACGTTTTTTAATGTTTCGTCCATTTCCAAAATTTCCGTTATCAAAACACGTCCTTTGTAACCAGTCTGTTCGCATCGTATACAACCCTTGCCTTCAAAAAACTTAAGTTCTTTCGGCATCTCTTCGCCAAGTCGTTCTTTGATCACCGCTTCTGGAATCAATTTTATCTGCTCATCAATTTCGGCCTTTAGTTCATCCGGCAATTTTGCTTCTTCTTGGCAGTAAGGGCATAATCGGCGTACCAGCCGCTGTGCCGCGACAGTTGCAAGGGAAGCTGTAATGAGAAATGGCTCTATCTTCATATCAATCAAACGCGGTATTGCGCCGGATGAATCATTGGTATGCAGCGTTGAGAGTACAAGATGGCCAGTGAGTGCCGCGTGGACGGCCAGTTCGGCGGTTTCATTATCACGAATCTCACCAACCATAATCACGTCAGGATCCTGGCGGAGAATTGAACGCAAACCAGCGGCAAACGTGAGTCCAACGTCGGCTCGAACCTGTGACTGGTTGACGCCATTAATATAATACTCAACAGGATCTTCGAGCGTAATAATATTCACCGCTTCGTTATTGAGAATTGTCAATAACGCGGAGAGTGTTGTTGATTTACCGGAACCTGTCGGTCCGGTCAGAAGAATCATACCAACCGTTTTTTTCACAGACTCCTGCATTAAACGCAACGCGTTCCCTTCAAACCCAAGTTTCTCAAGATCCAGTACAACAGCGGCCCGATCCAGAATACGCATCACAACCTTCTCATTTGAAAACAATGGCAAGGTCGAAACACGATAATCAATAATTCTGCCGTCCCATTCGGTGCGAAATCTACCGTCTTGCGGAACGCGGGTCTCATCGAGCTTCAAATTTGACAATACCTTAATACGGGCAACAATTGCTGAATGTACGTAACGCGGCAGAATCAATGAAGTATGCAACACGCCATCAACACGGTACCGCACTCTTGTTTCATTTTCCACCGGTTCAATATGAATATCTGACGCGTTTCCCTCAACCGCGTGCTTGAGAATTACGGACACCATCTTTGATACCGGCGCGCTCTTAACAACCTGCTCAACGCCTTTTTCGCCTTCCAGCATCTCATCAACGGCACCTTGACTTTTCTCCGCTCCCGCGAGCGCCTCTTCAACCTCCGCCCCCAGTGTTGCGTACTGTTTTATGGCATAACGGAATCCACTCGCCGAAATGAGGAAATACTTTACTTTGAACTCGCTCTCACGTGCTAAAAACTCGATCGCCTCAATCGCTTTAAAATCTCCGGGATTAACCATGGCAACGCTTACTATCGCTCCTTCTCTGCCAAAAGAAACGATATGATAATTTTGTGCTAATTCCATCGGGATAACGTTGAGAACACTTTGTGAAATCTTTTTTCCAAAAAGGTCAATATACGGAATTGATAAAATTTCACTCCGCACTTTTGCAACGTCTTCTTCAGAAACGAGCCCCCGCTGGATCGCGGTATCAACTATTTCATTTTCGTTACTGGTGTGTTGAATGATTTCCGCAAGGCGATTTTCGGGAAGAACGCCTTTCTGAACAAGCGCATCAAGTAATTTACTTTTTATTGGTTGTTGTGGCACATCCATAGATAATTTACTCCTCAAGAATTTAAAATATCGGCTCAAAAGGATTCTGGCGCACCGGAATCGCCAGAATATCTTTACTTGATTCATTTCCACTCAAATCAACACTACTTACAGTATAGTAGTACGGAATATTTGAAGCAACAGAATCAAAATATGAGGTAGCGCCATCCTCCCAATCTTTAAGCTCCTTTGGATAAATCAATTCTCCGACCTTTCCTTTCGTTGCCGATCGGTAAATTCTCACAAACGCGAAATCACTGTCGATCGGGGGGGTCCATGATATCATAATGCCTTCTCCCGATGAACTATCGATTGTTACATTGAGTGGTTGATCAGGGGCAATCTCGTCAGTAGGAGTGGCGGCTACTGGTATTGTATTACTTGACTCCCGCTCATCCCCGTCTTCAGTATACACTGTTCTCACCAAATAGTAATACCGCGTACCATCAACAAGATCAGTATCTTGATAGGCCATTCTTGATCCTGCTGATACTTCTAGCACACTTTGCTCATGCACTGCAATTCCTTCTGTCGCGCCAGCTGCCATCCGATAGACACGCACCAAATTAAAATTTACATATTCAGGAATTCTCCACTGCACCAACAGCGTTCGTCCGACTTTTTGATTGGTAACCGTTACTTCTTTTGGCGGGATCGGTGCATTAGGGTCAAGGGCGATTCCTACATATTGGTTTGCATACCCCGGAAAAGGTTCTTTTGATAAGCTATAAAATTGAGGATTTTCAAAAATTGTATCATCAATCGTATACGTCAAAGGTTTTGCTGGTTCCGCTGTGTTTGTTTCAAATATTGCTGCGTCGGGAGCTGGCGGACCCGCAAAAAAAGAATTATAAACCATAATACCGCCAGCGATCATCACGATGGCCAATACGGCCAAAAGTATCATCGTTTTTTTCGTGAATTGTCCTTTTTGGATTAACATATCCTCTATAACGCTTACTGATAGTATGTTGTTAAATTAAGGCTATATCCAGAAATAACAGGAGAATAGGTAAATGAGTTAAGTTCAACCAATGGTAAATTATTACTCATTGCATCGAGAAAAGTTTTTATCCCTTCATAACTATCAAGGCCATCAATCACGACCACGATACTTAAACTTTTCACCGGCGTGTTGGCGGTCTCTATAGTAGCCGCACTCGTACTCATCGGACCAATATCAAGGCTGAGTACCTCAAGCCCGTTATTTTTAATAAATTCTTTCAATTCAATAACAAGGTATGGAATTTCAGATTGATGCGGCAATACATTCTCAAGTTGGCGGAGATCTTCCTGCGTAATTTTATTAAACCGTTCGTTCAGATTCTGCAACCGCAAAAGTGTTTCGGTTCTTTCGGCAAGCTGCTCTTCACGGCTGTTCAAATCCGCAACGCCAATCTCATTTATATCCTTCATCGTGTCTTTAATAAACAACAAATATCCGCCTCCGACCACCGCGATAACAAAAACCACGACTATTACAATATAGTATTTTGTAAAGGCAACCATTATTCTCCTTTTCAGTACCAATGCTTTCATAGTTACTGTTGGTTATAATAAAAGATAGTAGGATGAATACTAAGATCTACGATAAAACTAACCTGTTCACTGGCAACCGAACTTGTTATGGCCTCGGAGTCCGTAGCGGCTGCATTCTGGTCCGGATAAAGAATTTGCGAAAT
>CAZBNI010000098.1:0-4067 GCA_964493105.1 uncultured Gammaproteobacteria bacterium | reverse complement strand
ATCATCTGGGAGAAGAACCAAATGTCTCAACGCCAAGTGATATCATCACATTGGACGAAGTCGAACGGTTACTTACCGGCGTTACAGGCGAACAGCAACAGCTCGAAAAACAACTTGAAGCAGTACAAGACATCCGCACAGGGCTTGCGCAGTATTTTGTTACCAATAAATCCTATCCGGATTCACTCAATGCATTGCTGGACAAGCGACCAGCACTAACCAATACCATTAGCATGACTGATAAAAATTATCTCTCTGGTACAGCTGAGACGCTACCAACCAGCATCTATAAGGGCACCAAATTTAATTACACCCACACTGCTGACAATTATACGCTTGAGTATACAATCATCAAACCGGCAGAAGAAGATTCCAAAGATAGTTTGTTTGGGGGCAGCTTCTTTGCTGACGAAGTCGTCGATGGACAAAATACTGCCAACAAAGATGTCTTATCGATCGAAGCAGAGAGCACAAAAGACTATGATCAAGATGGCCTCACCGATCTAGAAGAAACAGAATATGGAACCAGTATTTATCAGGCGGATACAGATGGCGACGGCTATTCAGACAAAGAAGAAATTGATGGGGGATATGATCCGTTAAAAAAACAAGCTACACAATAAAAACCCACTCTATTAAAATCCCCCACACGGGGGATTTTTATTGCGTAAAAAATTCTACTCAATAAACTATTGTGGCGGTTAGTACCTACTAATCTTTTTTGATATACTGCAGTGGTAGTACTGCATTTTTTATATTTAATGACTTTGCGCCACAAACTCAATACGAAATTTTTTGCTTCGTTGCTTAGCATTGTGACAAGTGTTGCTTTTGGTTTACTGATAGGGCAACTACTCTGTGTGAGTGATCCGCCTAGTCCGCAACTGTACGCGTTAACGTCACCGCAAAAACCATCATCGCCGCCACCGCAACCCATAATAACCCTTGTAGCGGTCGGTGATATAATGTTGGCCCGTACCGTGGAACAAACGATGCTGAACCACAACGATTGGTTATATCCATTTCGCGAGACGTCCCAAATAACAAGCGCTGCTGATATTGCCTTTGGCAATCTCGAAACTCCTCTTACAAAGGGGGCCGTTGTGGAGCCATACGGAATGGTTTTTCGCACTGACCCACAAGCAGCGGAAGGGCTCGTCTATGGAGGTTTTGATGTTGTGTCACTGGCGAATAATCATATGAAAAATCAGGGCGCCGACGGCATCCAAACAACAACCAATACGCTCCGCAACGCCGGTATCCAGCATATAGGCGCAGGAGCGACGCTTACCAAAGCGCGAAAACCCGTACTCATAACAGCGCGCGGCGTTACATTTGGTTTTTTGGCATATGCTGATGATTCATTCATGCCCAGCTCATACGTGGCAACTGACCATAACGCAGGTTCACCAATGCTTGATGAAACGCTCTTAAAACAAGATATTGTACTCCTTGGCAAGCAGGCTGATGTTATTATCGTTTCAATGCATGCAGGTAATGAATATTCCCCAACTCCTAATGACCGCCAAATCAATTTTGCGCGCACAGCCATTGATCTTGGAGCTTCATTGGTACTTGGACATCATCCGCACGTAATCCAACCGCTTGAAGAATATAATGGCGGGTATATTTTTTATAGCATGGGGAATTTCGTTTTTGACCAAATGTGGTCAAAAGCAACCCGTGAAAGCGTTATTGCCACAATCAGCTTTACGGGTACAGAAATCGAACAAATTGACCTTACTCCAATAAAAATATTTGAGTATTGCCAGCCCCGTGTTATGGAAAATGAGGAGGGAAACCACCTTATTCCACTAATGAATCATTTACAATAAAGCACTTTTGTGATATAATTAGCCTGCCTTTAAATAAAAATAATATGGAAAAAATTACGAAGGTAGTAATTCCGGCCGCCGGTTTCGGTACGCGTTTTCTGCCTGTGACAAAAGCACAGCCCAAAGAGATGCTCCCTATCGTTGACAAACCGATTATTCAGTATGTGGTCGAAGAGGCAGTCGCGTCAGGAGTAAAAGATATTATCATTGTCACCAGCTGGCAAAAAAGATCCTTGGAAGACCATTTCGACTTTTCACCTGAGCTTGAAAAACAACTCAAAGATGCTGGGAAATTCGACAAGCTCGAGGAAATCAGACGTATTGCCGAAATGGCAAACTTCATTTATGTGCGGCAAAAAGGGCCCTATGGCAATGCAACGCCAGTGCTTGCAGCACAACACATTCTTGGCGATGAACCGTTCGCTGTACTCTGGGGCGATGAATTTATTTATAGTAAACCGCCTCGGCTCAAACAGCTCTTAGACGTCTACGAAGAGTATGGACACTCGGTTCTGAGCGCAGTCAAGGTGCCGAAAGAAGATGTATCACGATATGGGATTGCTGAAATAACGCCAATCAAAAACAATATTCATCAAATAAAAACGATCGTTGAAAAACCAAGCGTAGAATCAGCGCCCTCAACGCTCGCTACACATGGTGGATATGTATTCACGCCGGCGATTCTCAACCATCTCAGAAAACTTAAAGCAGGAAAAGACAACGAACTCTGGCTCGTTGACGCGATTCTAGAATTGATAAAAGAAGAACCGGTCTATGCCTGCGAAATCCAAAACAGCGCGTATTATGACACCGGTAACAAGCTGGAATATCTCAAAGCTAATATTGACTTCGCGCTGAATCGCGACAATCTTCGTGATCCGCTGATGGAATATCTTAAGTCAATCGTTTCAGAATAAATTTGTATCATGGCGCTCAAAAAAAACAATGAAGGCCTTTCAAAAATTTTTATCATAGGCATCTTTGTGATTATCGCATTAATTCTCGGTGGTGTTGTGTGGACGCTCATTGGTCCTGGCAAGGTTACGCCTCCAAAAGATGCCACACTTACGATTTGGGGAGTCTGGGACGAATCAAGCGACTTGAGCGGCATGATAAACGCCTATCGGAAAGTGCATCCGTACGTAAAAATTAAATATGTAAAAATACGGTACGATGAGTATGAAGATATGCTGCTGAACGCATGGGCAACTGATACTGGTCCCGATATCTACGCGCTCCCAAATTCATGGATTGCAAAATACAAAGACAACTTTATCACACCGATGCCAAAAAGTACGAGTGTTGCCTACTATTCAAGTAAAAAAACGCTTTTTAAAACTGAAACTATTATCGAATACAAAACAGAGTCGTCATACACCGCGGGTCAGATTGACGACTACTACATTGATGTCGTATATGATGATGTAGTGTTTAATAACTATATTTATGCGCTCCCATTTGGTATCAATACGCTCGTTATGTATGTCAATCGTGAATTGATGAATCAAGCGCTCCTTATTGACCCACCAACGACGTGGGACGAATTTACAAGTATTACCTCGCGTTTTGCGCTGATTGATGCCCAAAATAATATTGTTCGCGCGGCAGCTGCGCTCGGGACATACGAAAATGTACCACACGCCGCTGACATTGTGACGCTCCTCATGCTACAAAACGGAACGCAAATGACCTCTGGCAACAAGGTAACCTTTCACCAATCCTCAACTAGCGACTCGTCATATTATCCGGGTACAGTAGCCTTGGATTACTACACGAGTTTTGCGGATTCTACCAAACGAACCTATACCTGGAACAGTGACATGCCGGACGCGATTGATTATTTTGCTGACGGCAAGCTCGCATTCTTGTTTGCGTATAATTATGATCGCCCTGAGATTGAATCAAAAGCGAGTGGTGTTGATTTCGAAATTGCGCCTATCCCACAAGTTGATCCCAATAATACTATCAATTATGCCAACTACTGGGCCTATACGGTATCAAAAAAAAGCAAAAACTCAAACATAGCTTGGAATTTCCTCCGCTATTCATCATACGCCAGCCGAGTTGAACCGTATCTCGCGAATACCAAGCAAGCAAGTGTGCTCCAGAGCACGCTCAAAACCCAACTGGACAGCGAGGACAATGAACTGAAAATTTTTGCCCAGCAGGCGCTCACCGCAAGGGCCAGGTTCCAGACAAAGAGATCGGTTTCAGACAGGTCCAGGCTCCGGC
>CAZBNI010000097.1:0-4084 GCA_964493105.1 uncultured Gammaproteobacteria bacterium | reverse complement strand
GCATAAAACAATATCCAGCTTCATCCAAATACCCTGTTTTCATACCCGTAATATACAAATCGCTGTCCTGTAATTCCTTTGCGGTGTTTTTGATGGTATGGGGCTGACCAGTATTGATTGTTGTAAACGAATAAACCCAAGACGTTGTACCTTGTAATACGCGAAAATCACTTAATATTTTTTTTGCCATCCTTGCCACATCATAAACTGTTGAAACATTCTCAGGATCCAGCCCACTGACATCCACAAACGTGGTATGTGTAAGTCCCCATGCTTTAGCTTTATTATTCATCCGCTGTACAAATTCTTCGCGCGATAGTCCGGTTACCCGTGCAAGCATATTCGCAGTATTGTTAGCAGACCCTACCAGCATAGTGTAGTATACATCTTTGACTGTCATCGTTTCACCATGACTCACATAAAGTTTTGAACCAATCGCATTATCCACTGCTTCATACGTCACAACCTTATCCATCGGCGTATTTGTGTCAAGAAAAACAGACGCTGTCATCAATTTTGTAATACTTGCGATTGGCAGCTTAGTATCGTAATTCTTCGAGTATAAAATTTCTTCAGTTTGTTCGTTAATTGCAATAACAGCAGTTGAACAAGGATCTGGTTCCGGAACAGTAGGCTTAGGTTCCTCATTAATCGTATCAATACCCAAAACCTGTATTTCTTTTTCCAAAGGCCATACCTGCACACGGGCAAGTCCTTTCCATAGCTCTTCAATCTGCTCAAATGCCGGCAGTGTCAGATCGACCACTCTGCCTTCTGAAAAAGGCCCTGTAGATATCACTTCAACATCAACAGTCTTTCCGTTATCAACGTTCCGAACCCTGAGCATAGTACCCATTGGATAATTATTACTCGCCGCTCCATAGGTAACGCGGCTACTCCTGAACCAACTCGCTTTGCCTTCAAGCTCTGTTGTATCTTCAAAAACCGCAATACGAGAAAAAGGCAGGTGTGAATAACCACGTACATATCGATTCACGTAATCAACTGAGGACGGCATTTCACGCCACTGCTGCAAAGGTTTGATCCAAAAAAATACTTTCTTCCTAAAATAATTATCAGAATCAAATTTAAGACTTACAATAAAGGGTTTGTTCAATTTCAAGGGCTCTTTATTTTCCTGATTTTCACGTAAAATGTCGTAAATATAATAATCACTAACTAGTCTCATTCCTTCCGGCGTTGGCAGATAGCTGCCGTCAAACCGCTTCATTTCCAGGTCGATTCTCTCGCACACAAGTTCCGGAACAATCGCCAAACGAAAATTACCCCACTCAGCGCCATTCTGCTGATCGAATTCAGCCGTGTACCCGCGCCGTACAGCTTCATCCGTAAAGTTCAAAAAAAGCCTATCAACTTCAATGGCATCGGATGGCATTACGAACAGTATGCCTCCAAATACTACAATTGACAAAACTAGAATTTTAGAATATCGTTTCATAGTAGAATTAACGTTTAGATCATTTTTGTGTCAATGACTTACGCGAGTGTAGTATAACGGTCATTATGCTACCTTCCCAAGGTAGAGACGGCGGTTCGACTCCGCTCACTCGCTTCTCTAGGGTTCTTAGCCACAGGCTGATCCGCCTCTGGCGAAGATTTCCTTCACTCTCTCAACGCCAGCGTAGATCAGTTGGTAGACCTGCCTGCCCTGGCCCGAGCCACTCTAGCTCAGTTGGTAGAGCAATCGCTTCGTAAGCGATAGGTCGCCGGTTCGACTCCGGCGGGTGGCTCCATCAAACATTTCACTATCAAAACATGAAGGACAGTAATGCGTGTCCATCACTCTTGTAGTGTCCCAAACCACTATGGTGTTGCTACACCTTGTGTAAGGTCAAAGAGGTCATTATCCTCACAGGTTTCGTCTTTCTCAAGAATCAAGCCACAATCTCCTTTCCATTCAAGTCCTGAAATAAAAGTAGTTATCTTGGTGTCTTTCATCTCGTCATTTATCCAATCATCGACAGTCACGGTCCGTATGAGTATATGTGCTGCGTGATATTGCTCACCGACTTCGTCAGTTGCGTCAACTTTATCAAGCAGTTTAATGATATGAAAACCATACTGTGTCTGAACAAGATCTGAAACAGCCCCAACTTCTAACGCGATTGCAGCATCTTCAAATTCCTTTACCATATCACCTTTACCAAAATATCCCAAATCACCACCGTTGCCCGCAGTAGAATCCTCTCCATATTCTGCTACCAAATCCTCAAATGTCTGATCACCAGCTTTGACAAGCGCAAGCACTTCCTCCGCCTTTTTCTTCTGTTCATCATTGATTGAAGCATCTTTACTGATATACTCCTGAATTTCAACACGAAGTAAATATGGTGCTAAAACTCTCTTTTTAAATTCTTCTGAATCCCAGCCATACAACTGATCCAGTGTGGTAGTAACCTCTTCTTGGCTGCCGGCTTGCAAAACAATAGTTTCAAATTCTTTATCGATTGCATCCTGGCTTACAGATATGTTGAATCGCTCTCCAGCATTATCGAGAAATTTTTCGCGCACCATTCGAGAAAGCACACTCTTCCGAACAAAAGCCTCCGAAGGTCGCTCAATCTCTGGATTTGATTCCGCTTGCGCATTATAGAAACGGTCAAGTGTATCCAAATCAGTTTTAAAATCTTCGTATTTAATAATATTCGAATCAAAGACTACGGCTGGATACGGAATAATTCCAACAACCTGATTGGTGAATCGATCCTCCCATCCATATTTATAAATTCCTATACCTACCGTCACAATTAAAATAACAACGATTGCAACTATAACAATAAACATACCAAGTACCAATTTGGTGGTGTTCTTGGTACGCTGTTTCTCGTCTGGTTTCTTATCCTGTTCTTTATCTACGTCAGACTTCACATCATCTTGTTTTGGTTTGTCCACTTTTACCTCTTCCCGTTTCTTTTCTTTTAACTCGTCATGAGTTTCGGTTGAGGAATCCTTTGTTAAGGGATCCTCTTTAGGCCTCTGTTTAGATTTTTCTGATTTTTCGTTTTTTGCATCCATACGTACTTGTTTAATATTAATCATTTTTTATTCTACACTAAAAAAATAATCCCACCATCGCTGCGGATTAGTTTTTGTGTCGTCTGATACATAAATATTATAAGCCAATGATTCTGTCGAAATAGTCTCACTTTCTGTTGACGCACCGAGTACTGTAATCACTGATTCTCCCGGTTTTTGAAGACCTAACTTAAGCCGTGCCTGCTCTTCCTTATACTCATCACTTTCAAGATAATTGATCAAAGAACCAATCTCGACGTTTCGATGCTCTAGCTCAGAAATTTTTGTTTCCAACTCTCGAATTTCGCCCTGGACCTGATATTTAAGAAGCACCTCTTTTCCTAAAGCAATTGATAATCCAACGAGAATTACAAGCTCAAGAATAATTACCAATTTTGATCGTAAGAGGCGGTTAAGTGTCGATTGTTTTTTTGAATCCTTTGAATCCATAGTTTATTGCTAAAAAGGTGAATCCACAGTAACATATTTCAATCATTTAGTCAATAAATATCACCATTAAGAGCTACTCAAACAACTCCATACACACTGCAAAATACGTAGGACTGCTTACTATATGGAATGTGATAGTTTTATATTGCTTTAAAAACCGCTTTATCGTTTTTAACCGCAACACTGATTTTCTTGGCGTTTGTAAGGTTATCCCCAAGAAGCTGAATCGCTAATTCGTCCAAAATAGTATTTTGAATAAGGCGTTTCAGGGGTCGTGCACCAAACTGAGGATCATAACCGCGTTCAGCTAAATAAAGCTTTACTGACTCATCAAAGACAATATACACTCCCTTGGACTCGAGTCGCGTTACAACTTCAGAAAGCTGTAATTCGATTATGTGTTCTAAGTGTTTTTTTTCAAGTGAATGAAAAAGAATAATCTCATCGACACGATTGAGAAACTCGGGTCTGAATGTCTTGGTAATTAACGGTTTCACCGATTTTTCAATTTCTTCGATTGAACTCCCTGTCATGTTTTGAATAATATCAGAACCGATATTCGAAGTCATAATAATAATAGTATTTTTGAAATTCACTA
>CAZBNI010000096.1:0-4162 GCA_964493105.1 uncultured Gammaproteobacteria bacterium | reverse complement strand
TGTGGAATGTATTATCATTCTGGAAAATGTACGCTGACACGAAAAAAGCAACCGAACCTACCGCAGCACCGCGAATCCCAAATATTCTTGATCGGTGGATATTGACCAAAGTACAGGTGGTAACACGCTCAGTAACGAAATATCTCGATACGTATAAAATTACTGAGGCAGGAAGAGCAATAAGTGAATTGATAACAGATGTTTCTACGTGGTACTTGAGGCGTTCCCGGTCGCGACTGAAGCAGAAAGGATCTGACAAAGAGGATGCGCTACAAACGTTGCGTTATGTAGTGCGGCACATATCCATTTTGCTTGCTCCTTTTGCTCCATTTTTTTCTGAAAGTTTGTATCAGGAGGTCGTACCTAAAGGCAAAAGCGTACATCTTGTTGATTGGCCAACGGTGGATAATAATGCAATCGATGAAAAACTTCTTAGTTCAATGAAGGTTGTTCGGCAAGCTGTTGAGTTGGGCCATTCACTGCGGAAAGAACAGAAAATAAAAGTACGTCAGCCGCTCGCGCAGATGCTATTCACTTCTACAACCACGTTAGATCGAGATTTTCTTGAACTTATCAAAGAAGAAGTTAATGTCGATGATGTTGTCCCAACTGAAATAATGCCATCAAATACAGAATTTGTTCAGAAGCAAGGAGAGGGATTAATCGTTGCCCTTGATACTACTATCACCGATGAGCTCAAACAGCGTGGCGTTATTCGGGAAATGATCAGGCATATCAACGCAATGAGGAAAGACGCTCGTCTTACGATTCAGGACACCATCACAGTCTATTACGAAATCATGGATGAAGAGCTGGCTGGTTTTTTCAGGCATTACAAAGATACGGTTTGCAAGGACGTTATCGCGACTCAGTGCCTTGAAGGGTTGCCGGAAAACATTGATTTAAAAAAAGTACTTGAATTGGGAGACAAAAAAGTTCTGTTTGGGATTAAGAAGCAATAACAAATACTGATTCTATGGGCACTTATTTTACCCAAGGGCTTTTATTGAAGCACCAGGATTATCGGGAAGTGGATCGGATGATAATGGCGTATACGAAGGAATATGGCAAGCTCTTTTTTGTCGCGAAAGGATCGCGAAAAATCACAAGCAAGCTCGGAGGCAGCCTTGAGCCGTTTTGTATTGCCAACCTGAGTATTATTCGAGGGCGGACATTCAATACCGTAACTGCAGTTGAGGTGATACATAATTTTAACAAACTTAAAAAAAGCGTTTCTAATGTATATATTGCTAGTAAGTTAGCCGAGGTTATTGACGCAACTACAAAAGAATACCAACGGGACGCACGAATCTATACATTACTTGAACAGGTATCCATGCTTTTTGATACTGGCATTATGGAGAAGAAAAAACGCAATATGCTTGTTTGGTATTTCGTCTTGCGCTTAGTATCATACCTGGGCTATCAACCCGAACTGTATACTTGTCTTTTGTCCGGTAAGCAGATTGCCAATAAAGATAATTTTTTCAGTTACCAGCGAGGTGGATTGATTGCACTCAATGCAAGACCGCACAAGGAAGCGGGGAGTGTTGTTACGCCAAATACTGTAAAGATGCTACGGCTGATTATTAAAAAAAAACCAGAATCATTGTTCGATATCCGCGTTGACGATCAGACCGAGCAAGCACTAAATACACTGATTTCCGAGTATCTACAATACACACAGGAAAGTGATATACGGCTCGAGAGAGTTTTAACAACGGCTTAGTTTTGGTATACTAGAAGTATACATAAGGCAAACAAAGCAAGAAGAGTGTAGATGGCATTTAGCTTATAGCATATGGTAGTAGTTGAGAAGTAACTTGCTATGAGCTATAAGCCATAAGCAATAAGTAAACAGATATGGCTAGAAATTTAAAATCAAGACATAAAGCAAGTCGTAGATTTGACGAAAATGTTTCTGATACTTTGAAGGAGTCAAGAAAAAAAAATCCACCAGGAGTACATGATCCTAAAAAGATCGAACACAAAACTCAGGAGGATGTGCAACGTACTGTTCCGGTTGTGAATGATGTGCAAGAAACTGATACTGCCGAGCAGATACAACGCACAACAAGTGATAAGAACCCAAAAGATATTGCCGCATGGTACCGTGGAACCAAGGGAAAGACAGGGGATATTAAGACGATCGATCGCAAGGATCCCAATCGGAAGAAAAAAATTATTGCACTTGTAGTTGTCATCGTTGTTTTCCTCGCTGGCATATCGCTCGGTGGTTTTTATTTTTTTATGAATCAAGAAAATACGTTTGACGGCAAGGCTATAACGCTCGACGTTGATATACCAGCTGTTGTGGCCTCAGGAGACGAAATTACCATAGAAGTATCTGTAGAAAACGGAGAATCGATCGATCTAAAAAGCGTAGAACTAACGCTCCAATTCCCCTCAGGTTTTACGATTACGAGTTCAGTGCCTCCATCTATCAATGAGGCACAGAACGCATGGCAGCTTGGCGCTATCAAGCATGGTACTACTGCAAAACTCCGTTTGAAGGGCAAAGTGCTGGGCGAGATAGGGTCGACGAAAAACTTTGGGGCAACCATTAGCTATATACCTACAAATTTTAATTCTGAATTTCAGAAGCGGGATTCATTTACGCTCACTATCAGTGATTCAATCTTTGATCTGGATGTGTCAGTGCCAGTAACTATTGTGAGTGGGCAATCGTCGGCGTATAGCATCACCATCACCAATGATTCGCAGGAGTCGATAGATCGAGTTAGATTGCGAGTAACAGTGCCAGAGGATTTGGAATTGTCTGATCTAAACTCAGAGCCAATGGAAAATTCAGAAACTGAATGGGATGTCGGTACTCTTGAGGGTGGTGTTTCATATAAGCTTACCTTCAACGGCACGCTTTCCGCGGAAGAGGGAGAGATGCGTGAAATAAAAACAGTGGTTGGATACTTTGATGATGAAGGAAAGTTTCAACAACAGCTGGAGGAAACATCTGTGTTGTCCGTCATCAATCCGCGCCTTTTGATTGATTTGGCGCTTGATCAAGATACCAAAGATACGGTGGCATCATTTGGCGATGTATTAGAATACGTTCTTGTCTATCGTAATGAAAGTCAGTCTATAATTGAAAATATGGAGATGAGTATTATATTGGTTAGTGATGTATTAGACTGGGATAGTATAGCTGACGCCCACGATGGAGTGATATCCGACAATACGATTACATGGGATGCTACGTTGATTGAAGGATTGGGGCGTGTAGAACCGGGGGATTCCGGAGAAATTGCTTTTAGTATCAAAGTAAAGAGCAACATGGTTGCACAAAAAAATACTGATGGAAATTACAACATCGTAGCTTCGGCGCTTGCCACATCTGAGGACGTTATCGACCTTAATGGAGGCACGCTTGAAGTAGAGAGTAATTCTATAATCACAAAAATAAACAGCAAACTTGATTTGCGTGCAGAAGGCAGGTATTACAACGACGAGTATCTCCCTGTTGGTGACGGACCGATTCCTCCAGAAGCAGGTGAGACAACCTCGTATCGGGTATATTGGTATTTGCAAAACAATGCCAATGAAATCAGTGATGTTGCGGTTACTGCGACATTGCCAGACGAAGTGGCATGGGAAGACGATATATCAATCACAGCAGGCACGCTTGAATACGACAAGGAAAACAAGAAAATTCTATGGTCAATCAACAGGGTGCCGGCACTTGTCGGACAGCAAATTCCTGAATTGATGGCGTGGTTTACAATTTCTGTGACGCCTGCCGCATCCGATGTAGGTACGTTGCTTATATTGCTCGGCAAAAGCGAAGTTAGTGGCTATGATACCTTTACTGAAAAGAATGCGACTGATACAGAAGACTTGATTACCTCAAATCTTGATTCTGATCCACTGGCAACTGATAATGGACTGGTTGTTAAGAAGAGCAGTACGTATAATTCAAATGCCAATTTAAATACCAATAGTAACACAAACACAACGTTCAATACAAATAGTGAGTAGAAGTTTGAAAAAGCATATTTAAGGCGGCTTTACGCGTTTTCTTTTTCTTTGGTGCGGAAATGTGTTACTAGACTCAGCAGCGCAAAAATCACCGCTATCCACATGAGTATTTCAGCAGAGAGGACTACTCCATTGGCTTTCGGCCACAGTAGGAGTAGAGAAACTGAGA
>CAZBNI010000095.1:0-4254 GCA_964493105.1 uncultured Gammaproteobacteria bacterium | reverse complement strand
AATGTCTTTTATTGGCAGAATTGCGTCGAATTCGTTTTGAAGTTTGTTTTTATCGGCAGGTAAGACACATCCGGTTAAAATAATTTTCACTCCGCGTTGTTTTCGGGCTACGCGCCAGGCTTTCAGTTTGCCAAATATTCTGTCCATGGCTTTTTGTCTGACTGAACACGCAATAACGATAATACAGTCAGCTTGTTTTTCAATTAAAATTTTGTGGCAGCCGCGCTCGTCCAGGATCGCCGAAATGCGTTCTGCATCAGAATAATTCATCTGACAGCCAATAGTGTGGAGATAATATTTCATAGTAGGGTTATTGTAGATGGCAATAGTTTTTATTTCAAGAGCGTGTGTGATATACTGATGGTATAATAAGCATTCAAACAATTTGAAATTATGGTACAAATAGACGATCTTAAGGCAGAATTAGAGCGAGAAGAGGATAAAATGACAGAAGTGGCAACTAGTCAGAAATTAGGAGTAGGTACCAAGGTAGTATTAACCGGCATTGTGCTTGGTTCTGTAGCAGCTGGAATTTATTTTGCATTGTCACTCGCCCAGTAAGAACAGTCTGATAAAATAACGAGAGATGAGTCCATTTTTGGGCTTTTTGTTTATATACATATTATCCACAGTTTGCCCTTTGACTTTTGTAATAAAAAGAATTAAAGTTGAATTCCTGACATAACACAAGAAGACACTCTTAATTCTTAGCGTTAGTCAGGAGTACTTGATATCGGTCCTTTTGGACCGGTGAATGTACTACAAAAAGCAGTCCTGCTTTTTCTATCCGGCCCCTTTCATGTTTCCGTGCACCAGCGCGGTTTACCTATTGAATGACAGTCAAGAGGCTGTCAACGGAGTCGAGTACAATTGGCCGGAGTTCGTAGCATTTGAACGGGCACCCCACGGTGTCATAACTCCAGCACGTGCTGGACAATGTCCAACTCAAGGACTGCTTGATTCAAAGACGGTGTCGCTTTTATAGGGCACCGTCTCATTTTTTTGATAAACATTGTTATATAGTTTATAAAAACCCAGCGCATGCTCTCTCTTCGAGCCTGAGCAGCGGGGCCGTCAGGCCTCAGAGCCGAAGGCCAGCATGCGCTGGGTTTGAGATTGAATGTGTTGTATATACTTATTTCTTTTTTTCGATTTCTTTTTGCACTCGTTCAACAAATTTCTTAGTTGTCATTTTGGCAACTTCTTTTTTTCCACGCATTCTAACATTCAGAGATTTGCTTTTAATCTCTTTATCGCCGATCACAAGCATATAAGGCACCTTTTGTTTTTCAGCATTCCGGATTTTGTACCCGACAGTATCGTTGTCGGTATCAAGCTCAGTACGGATGCCTTGGTCAGTAAATTCTTTGTACAGCTTTTTCGCAAATGTTCGGTGTGTCTTACCGACGGTGAGGATTTTGACCTGCACCGGTGCCAGCCATACAGGGAAGGCACCAGCATAATGCTCGATTAAAATACCAAGAAACCTTTCCAATGAACCGAGGAGAGCGCGATGTACCATGAATGGCGTGTGTTGTTTACCATCCCGTCCTTGGTATTCCATGCGAAAGCGGCACGGCAGGTTGAAGTCAAACTGGATTGTTGACAGTTGCCATGGTCTGCCAATAGCATCATTGATTTTGATGTCAATTTTGGGTCCATAAAAAACAGCACCGCCAATATCATAAGTAAATTTAAAGCCAACTTCATTTAATATTTTTTTTAGTATTGCTTCAGCATAATTCCACTTTTTATCATCACCAATAAATTTACCTTCTATTTTTGGATCCCGTACGCTTAAGCACATCTTATAGTCTTTGAATCCGAATATTTTTAAAATATAGATGGATAATTTCAAAGCGTCTTTTAATTCCTCATGAAGCTGTTCTGGTGTACAGATAATGTGTGCATCATCCTGCGTAAACCCGCGCACCCTGATTAAGCCGTGTAAGGTGCCTGATTTTTCATAACGATACACGGTCCCCATTTCTGCCCAGCGGACCGGCAGTTCATGGTAGCTCCATTTCTTGCGTTTATACATTTGCACGTGCATCGGGCAGTTCATAGGTTTGAGCATGTACTCATCTTTATCAATCCCAAAAGAATTGTACAAGCTGTCTTTATAAAAATCCATGTGTCCGGAATGCTGCCACAGTTTGGTAGAAGCAATGTGTGGAGTGCTTACAGGTTCGTAGCCTTTTTCAAGATAGGTATTGAACGTAAACTCTTTAACAAGCTTGCGCAGCAATGCTCCTTTTGGCAGCCAGAGCGGTAATCCCTGGCCCACTTCTTCGTCAAGCATGAATAATTCCAGTTCTTTGCCGAGCTTGCGATGGTCACGTTTTTCTGATTCCTCGAGTTGTTTCAGGTAATTATCCAGCTCCTTTTTGGTGGCGAAAGCGACCCCGTATATCCGAGTGAGCATTTTATTTTTCTCACTGCCATGCCAATAAGCACCTGCAACGCTACTAAGTTTAAATGCATCGGACGGAATTTCTTTGGTCGATGAAACGTGCGGTCCTGAACATAAATCAGTGAATTTCCCGGAGCGGAAAAAGGTAATTGGCGCACCTTCTTTTTGGAGCTCCTTGATCAGTTCTTGTTTGTATGGTTGTTGCGCGCTGTATGTTTTTATCTCCTCCGGGCTTAGGGAAATTTTTTCAAATGGAATATTCTGTTTGATCAATTTTTTTACCCGTTTTTCAATCTTAGGCAGATCTTGCTTAATCAAAGGCCGGGTGAGATCAAAGTCGTAATAAAAACCATTTTCGATCACAGGCCCAATACCAAATTGTGCATCCGGAAAAAGATCCTGCACCACGTGGGCCATTAAGTGAGAAAGGGAGTGACGTATTTTTTCTAGATTATTATTCATTGACTTCATAGTATTTATATTAGAGGATTGATAATGTAACTGGTTTTTTTAATTTGTAATTATTTCCATAAACTTCTTTTGCGAAGAAGATTTTATCGTGCTGCCATAATTGATCTATCCACGCGTGCATTCCTGGAACAAGTCGGATATCATGTAGTTTGTTTATTGTAATCCATTCAAGTTTTCCCTCATCGATTATCATATTTGTAATTTCTTTTTTTGTATTTGTCCAGTAAAGACAAAAATCTGCCATTGTCCGAATTTATCATATGAAGTTAACACGCCACGCAAATTTAAATCAGGAACGACTCGTACTCATGTTTCCTCAATAATTTCTCTTGTAATCGCTTCAAATGCTGTTTCGGTTGATTCCATCTTCCCGCCAATACCATTATAAAAACTTGGTAAGATTTTTTGTTGAGTTGCGATTTATTAAGAGAACCTCATTGTATTCATTGGTAAGAATGCTGATAACAGCACAGTTAAAATTTGAAGCGTCCATTGTTACGATTTTGTGATTAATTAAAAATTCCCAAAACATATCGTGTTTTGGGGTCCTTGCTGGTCTCTTGTAGACCTGCGGTCCTTCGGCAGGCTCAGGACCTATGGACGGTTCCACCCATGTTGGCTTATGGCATATAGCGTATAACTTATAGTACCTTAAACCCACTCATTTATTTATTTGACTTTATAGATTAGGCTGATACCAGCTGGAACAATTTAGTTACCCAAGGTGCGTGGTAAGCACCTCAATCACTACAAAGCACTCGTAAGCATACGGCGTATTGTGATTGCTGTCAACTGTGTTATTGAATTGTAATCTCGATCTGATTGAGTGTTTTCGGTGCTTTTTTTACCCAAAAAGGCGAAAACTGAACATCCACTGTTTCGACTAGATCATAATTTGCATAGTGATCTTGGACTTCATTGAGCGTTTTGCCTGCAACACCTTCTTTTTGAAAGAGAGGATGATTTGTCTGTGGAGCGACCTCTGCTGAAAATTGAACATTGAGTGTTGCGGTTTGTTGTTCTAGATTATAATCATCGATGGTAAAGGTGATATCGCTGCTTGCATAGCTTGCAATTTTTTCGCCCTCTGATAGTTCGGCTCTCATTTCAGCAAGTGCGATATCAAGCAGCTCATTTTCATCAACAAATGCTCCAATGACCTGCATATCCAGCGCAAGTGTAAATTGGTCAGTTATGGATTCTACTGGCGGATCAACATGAACGGTAACAGTTCCATGGCTAAACGTTGTACGCAGTGATTTATTTTTGCTGGTTTTAGGATTATCTGTATCCACAAAGGAGGATTCAGCTTGTACAAGCAATTCATCGATTAATGAGACTTTTGCGTTTTCGACAATAGTATTTGTCAA